>JABHUV010000035.1 GCA_018658605.1 Planctomycetaceae bacterium
TGACATGCGGGTAACGAGAATGCTCTGCTGATGGATAAACCCACCATGCTGATTGAAGTTGGTGAATGTGCCGCAGACGCTGTACCCAAGGATGATGTAATATGTCTCGCTCACAGACCTCCGCACCATCACCTAAGTCGACATACGGAATATACCCATGTATGGGATCGTGAACCGATGTTTCCAAATGATAGGTGTTCATAATGCAAATTATCGCGCGATCTGCAAATAATATCTAGCAGGGGGACACACCAGAAACGGTCAGTTTTTTAGCTGGTTTGCAAGTCGTAGGGGCTTATTATGCGGACGTAAGCGGGGCAGTTTGTTCTCCAAAACCACACGAGCTGAGGCCACCCTATTTTGGACAATGGCTAAAAATTAGTAATCTCTGAGTTCGCACACCAATTTTCCATTCCTTAGTAGTCGCGTTTTACGGGTAAAACCATAAAAACTAGTCCGGACAAACCCCAGAGGAGCCGTGTTTTAACCCCTACCGCTCGTTTTCAGTGGTATATTGAGCCTGAGAATCCACAGAAATGTTAAGCTGCGTAATATTTATCATTTATCGCACGTCCCCTCTAATTGATTCGCATTTCATTGATACAATCCATGTGAGCGCCGCTCACCTTTAAATCGCTTTTTACCGATAACAAAGAAGTGTGATAGCTTTTGTTTTCTTGCGTTGGCGCTGTATTGATAAACAAATTACTATGAGAATATTTGCGCCAACGTGGGGGTTTAATCAACATTTGTAATCAAAACCCAAAACGGATTTAGGGAAATAACATTTGTTTGAGAAACGCTAACACTTTTTATCTACAATACACTTAATACACGACTAACTCTTCTGACTACCAATACAAACTTGCTTGCACGTCAAAGAAGAAGTGTCAAAAACCGCGAAACCTGAGGGAACTGCACCGTGGCAAAATCGATCTGCTTGAATCTGTTAACACTGCTAGCTGTCTTTACTTTTTCTACTTCCACCTGTATGGCTGCGCCCGCCGCAGATCAGTTGTTGCCCAACACAACCAAAGCTTTTGTATCTATTCCAAACTTGGACGACCTACAACAACGATTTGAAAAAACGCAAATCTACCAACTATTGAACGACCCGGTCGTGAAGCCATTCGCCGATGATCTCAAGCAACAACTTCAAGCACGCTTTGATCAGACACAAGCGAGACTTGGCATCAGTTTTGAAGGACTTGAAGACCTCGGAGCAGGGGAAGTTGCTTCCGCAGTGCTCGCTCCCAATGATGAAGTACAACCTTATGCAGTAGCCGTCATCGCCGATGCCACCGGAGCAGTAGAACAAGCTCAAGAACTTGTTGATCGAATCGGCAAACAACTAGTAGAAGATGGTGCTGAACGGTCTGAAATCAAGATCGATGATCATGATGTCGTCATGTATACGATTACCGACGAACAAGACGCGGATAAAACTTACATGGTTTACTATCGCATACATGAAGAGCATATCGTCAGCACCGATCATCGTGCGGTGATGCAAGACATTTTGAACCGTTTTGAAAACCCCGGCGATGACAATGTTGCTGCCATCGCCGCCTATCAATCGGCCATGGAACATTGCCAACAAGCGGCCGGTGATACCGAACCTCAAATCCGCTGGTTTGTAGAACCATTTGGTTATGCAAAAACAATTCAAGCTGCGGCTGGAGTAAACCCGCAAGGCAAGAACTTTCACGAACTGCTCATAGGTCAAGGTTTCGGCGCTCTCACGGGTGCCGGAGGCTGGGTCCATGTTGCCGAAGGCCCTCATGAATTCCGTCACCACACATGGGTATCAGCTCCTCGAACAGCGGATACGATTATTACCCAAATTGCTAAAGAAACCACAGCAGCAAACGCTGGGATAGAACGGGATCCACGCATCGCGGCTAAAGAATCTGACAAATACATTTTGGCCATGCGAATGCTCGATTTTCCTAACAGTGAAAACCAAAAACCTCAAGAGTGGATTCCCAATTCTGTTAGCACGTACTCGACAATCAATTGGAACATGAAAGAGGCATTCGAATTTGCGAAAACTCTCGTCAATGAATACCTTGATTCCGAAGAAGGACAGGACCTTTTCGAAGAA
>JABHUV010000079.1 GCA_018658605.1 Planctomycetaceae bacterium
CCACTAATCGAATTTGGCAATACGATGGTACGGATTGTTTGCCATTTGGAAGCGCCCATATTCCAACAAGCGACTCGGAATGGCTGCGGTACCGAGGCTAGGGCTTCTTTGGTACTAGTAATGATGACCGGTAATGTCATCACCGCCACCGTACAAGACGCCGCTAATAAACTACGTTGCATTTGAAAAAAGTATACGAAGGCTCCTAATCCAAATAGGCCATGAACGATACTTGGAACCCCCGCTAGATTAACGACTGCTAAATTAATGAGCCGCGTAAACCAATTATCACGGGCAAATTCATTGAGGTAGACTCCCGCCAAGATGCCAATCGGCGCTGCAAAAAACAGCGATACGATGATCAACATAAAGGTCCCGATAAGCGGCCCCCAAATACCACCTGCTGTCATATTTTTTGCGGGGTTGTCAAGAATGAAACCGACCGACAAAGCTGGCCAGGCTTTAATGAGCAAGAAACCAAGGATGAACAAGACGGGTAAAATCAAAGCCCAAGTCATTCCGAGTGTGATGAAACATACAAAGCGTTCAACTTTACGACCGCGAATTTCATTCGCCGTGATCGCAAATGGATTATTGATATCAGGTTTAGACATCGCTTTGGTTCCTTATGCCTTTGACAACCAAATCGGCAGTCAAGTTAATAATGAAGGCAAAGGCAAACAACACGACGCCAATCAAAAACAATGTGTGATAGTGCAGGTCGCCACGAACTGCTTCGCCTAGTTCAGCAGCAATCGTTGCGGTAAGTGTTCGGACAGGATCGAAGAGACTAGTTGGCATATTAACCGAGTGCCCAGTACACATAAGAACGGCCATTGTTTCACCAATTCCACGACCGATGCCAAGTAGTACTGCTGCGAGCAGACCATTTTTGGCTGCTGGAAATAGGACTTTGTAAATCATCTCCCAGCGATTTGCACCCATCGCTAGCCCCGCTTCGCGGAACGAATCAGGAACAGCTCGTAATGCGTCTTCGGATACGGACACAATTATCGGGACACTCATCAATGCAAGGACGATGCCTGCATTAAGTATGTTCAGTCCAACGGCTTCTCCACTGAGGTCAGTAATCAACGGATTCATGACGACAATGCCAATAAACCCCCAGACTACAGATGGGATTGCGGCCAAGAGTTCAATCAGGATTTTTAATATTTCCCGAGCCTTATTGCCGGCAAACTCGGAGACATAAACCGCAGCTCCGAGGCCCAACGGTACGGCTAATAAAATCGAAAAGAATGTGACCGATAACGTACCAACGATTAACGCTAAAATGCCAAAAGCTGGCTTCTTCGCTGATTCAGGAATCCAACGCGGGCTTGTCGTGAATTCGCCGAGGTCGAGTTGTTCGACTTCAATTTCACCAGCGGCAATTTCTGTTTCAATGCCTGTCAGTGCTGGCAAACTTTCTTTGAATACGAATAAGAAAATTGCAATTACAAATAAAATGGCACTCCAACCACAAATGTAGATAATACCAACGACTATAGGTTCTGAACGATCCTGCAGTTGCTTAATTAACCAGCGGAAAAGATAATTACCTAATAAAGAGCCCAAAGTCGCTTGCCTTATTGTGTCGTTCTACTGTTGAGTGTAATTTGTTGCACATGAATTGTATGTTATTGAACCGGCACGTATCCCATTTCTTCAATAATCGACTGCCCAGTTGTTCCTAAAATCCAATCTAAATAATCTTTTACAATGCCAGTCGGAATTGTTGGAGTGTAAATCAGAAGTGGCCGAGAAATGGGATACGTGCCGTTGGTGACGTTGGCTGCATTAGGTGCGACGCTGGGAGAATCAGTATCGATCTTTACTTTCAGCATTTTCACACCATCAGTGGCGTATCCCATACCACTATATCCAATCGCACCCAGTGTTTTTTCAACCATCGAAACGACATCTGCGGATCCACTGAGATCTATCGACCCAAGCTTGAAATCATTATCGTCGAGTACATATTGACGAAAATAAGCGTAAGTACCCGAGTTGTTTTGTCGACTGACGCGTACGATTTGTTGATTCGATGTGCCAGTCACGCTAACTCCTAGCTCGGTCCAAGTATTGGTTGCACCACCTTCCCCATAGATTGCAGTAAGCTCGGCGATGGTTATTTCTTCAAGTGGATTATCTTTGTGGACATAGATCGCCAAGGCATCTTTACCAACCGTGAATTCTTGTGGATCTAGGTTGAATTCGTTCTTCGCGCGACGAATTTCTTTATCTTTCATTTTCCGACTTGCGTTTGCCATGTCCGCTAGACCTTGAGTTAAACTGGAAATACCAACACCACTTCCGCCGCCGGAAATTTCAATGGTGATTTCCGACTTTTCGGTTTGGTATTTTTCTGCCCAAGCTTGAGCGAGATTGACCATCGTGTCTGAGCCTTCAACGCGAATGGTATTGCTAGAGGAATCTTGTTTCGAATTTTGGCGAGATCCGCAACCGAGTATTGTTAACAGGAAAAAACTTGATAGGCATGCAATGAGAATGTTTCGTTTAGACATGATAGATCTGGTATCCTCGCAAAAATGCACCGTTTTAGTAGGTAAGTTTACTTATCTCTTCGTCACCAATGTAAGCAATAAGTGTGAACGAATGACTAAGGTAATGTTAAGATTTGGTTAAGATATCGACTAGGAGACGACATGAGGTACTCGTCACAAAACGGTTTGCACAAAAAATCACGTCGGATCAGACATAGGAGTGGTCCTAGATTAACTCATGAACAGCGGTCGCAGCAGGGCACTGAGGCCGATTAAGAAGAGCGTTAGCAGGGCATAGGATTTTAGCTTTTGACGGTCGAGTCGATTGCCGATTTGGATTCCCACAACGGTACCGATAAACACGATTGGTAATCCTAGTGTGCCGAGGATAAGACCATCGATGGAAGATGCACCAAACCTCCACGCTAGTATCAGCGCTAAGGGTATCATGCCATAGAACAGCATCGCGAATAGAAAACCGCGACTCTGTTTCGCAGTCCATGGTTGAAACATCACCCAAATCGCCACTGCTGGACCACCCATGCCAACGAAACCTAGCATCACTCCACTAATCGAAAATGCGATGATTTCCCACTTAGTTGACAATTTTTTTTGTTCGTCGATTTTGATGTATCTCTTGCAGACGACAATGAATATTAAGATGACTCCCAGTACTTGCTGAATCATTTGCTTGCGTTCTTCGGGATTACCGTCGAGTGTCATGAGCCATTGTAGAAGTAAAACACCGGGTAAGATAAAGAGAATGCGGATGAGACCAGGCCTCAGTGTAGAACGCCACTTGATTGATTGATGTAGTTTCCAAGCACCGAGACCAGATTGAGTCATTGATGCAATGGTGATAGCGGCAATGGTTGTGTCGAGTGGGAACCCAGCAAAGAAAAGGATAGGTATACCAAACGCACCTGCGCCAAAGCCAATAACACCTTGCAAAAAACAACTGCAAAAGAACACGCCAGCAAAAACGAAGTATTGCCATAGATCGAAATTTAAGAACTCGAATTCCATAACTTAAATAACAGGACTTTCCGGCGGCTCGGCTTTCTGAATTCGCTTACTAGGACTTGTTATGCTTGGCGAACACCAATGTGCAACAGCAGATTCGCAAATAGATGTTGGTCTGCTGTTTGAATCGTCAGTACATGGTCGCTCGTACTAACCGCGGGATAGAAATCAAATTTTTCGATAGGCTCTAATTCGATGTCTAAATTTGCTTGACGAAACGAATCCCGAAATTGCTCCCATACCGGCGGGTCTTCTGTTTGTGCGTAAGGTCCCTCAGTTTGATACATCATTGTATTTGCCGCTTCGATCGGAATTGCAGTAAGAAGTGCCTTAAGCACTTGGTCACACGTTGGCAGACCGGGACTTAGATTCAAGCTAACTAATTCTGCATTAGGACCAAGTGTTGAGGAGCAGGGATAATTGCCGTCGGCAATGAGGATACGAGCATGATGTCCGGCACGACCGAGGATTTCATTTATTTGGGGGTGGATCAGTTGATGTTTGAGCATGGGAAAGTACAGTGAATGTTGACAGGATGATGTGAATTCTAGATTGTAACATGTTCCCAGATTTTTAGTTTTACAGTTAATAAAAATCTAGTTCTATAATCCAGCTAAAAAAAACAGGGTATCACTGCAATGCAGTAATACCCTGTGGTGTGTGAACCGTATTTGTGACGGATTAAGTAGCTGGTCTAGCACCAGGAGCAGGTCGTTGACCACCTTGACCACCTGGTCGTTGACCACCTTGACGCTGACCACCTTGACCGCCTCGGCTTGGTCGCAGTTCTTCTGGTGAAATTTCGACAGGTTTGCCCTTCATCTTTTCGAATTCCTTCTTTTGGCTATCGGTTAGGACGCCCAAAATATTTTTTTCGGTTTCCTTTTGCATGGCCGTCATCTTTTCGCGAATCTCTTGCATTGCCGCTTGAGCTTTTTCGCGATCGCCACCTTGGAATAATTCACGGACACCACTGAATAGTTCTTGTCCTTTTTCCTGAGTTGCCTTTTGAACTTCTTCAAATTTAGTTTTTTGCTCAGTAGTGATTTTCAATTCTTTTTGCACGGGCTCAGTTAATAAAGCTCCCACGCCTTGAATTTGCAAACGAATTTCTTCCAATCGTTCAACTTGTTGCGGCAACAAAACGTCCTCAATGGCTTCCTGGATTTTTTTGTTGGTCGATTCTTGCTGCTCACGAAACTTTTTGAAGAATTCTTCACGTTGAGTTTCTGACAACTCACGGAAGTTTGGGCGTTCGCCTTGATTAGACCTTGCATCTTCGCGAACCTTGTCGACAGCTGTTTTGATGTCTTCGACTTGTTCGTCAAGGATTTCAGCATCTTCACGCACCTTTTTGATCTGTAATAACTGCGTGATCGAAACGGGACGTGCTCCGCCTGTCATGCCACGACCAAATCCGCCACCTTGGCGTTGACCGCCTTGTTGTGCGCCACCTTGTCGTTGGCCGCCCGGTTGTGCGTCAACTGCCGAAGGAGCTATGACCATTGCAAGGGTGGCTAACATTAACGTAAATATTCGTATGCATTTCATTTTCTTGTTTTCCAAATGAAGAGATGGGTGTTCGTAAAAAAATAATTTGACGCAAGTAATGTTTCTTATTACTAGTAATTTAACACAAAAACGGGCAGTGTGGTTTCGGGTAAAATGAAGGAATTGGACATTATTTTTGGTGATATGTCGGTTTGTACCCTATTAAAACAGGTGATATAGAAAAGTTCAATATTTGAAATCTCTTTTCCCCTAATGGAGAAGCGACTTTCTACGACTCTTTTGTACTGCCAATATGTCAGGACAGTAACGAACGATTTGTTGTTTATTGGGTGCTTGCTTAAAAAAACTTGTTTTTGATCGAGACCACAGTAAGTCTACTTTAGGGGTGGAAAAGTAGTATTTTTCTCCTCGTCAGTTGAGGTTTTCAAAATGGTATTCACTGGAATTGGCACGGCGATTGCATTTAATATTTAACGAATGTCGGACGGAGATTTGATTTTTGTTAATAGAGGAGAGAATTCCAATGCTCGTTAAACGAACCGATCCATTGCGCCGAGAATTAAACTGGTTAAAAGATGAAATGCAACGCGTGTTTGGAACTGAAATATCTTCCAGACGAGCCAGCCTCGACCCAGCCATTTCAATGTGGGAAGCAGAGGATGCTTACTATGTGGAAATAGAATTGCCCGGCTTAAAGGAAAAAGATGTTACCATTGAACTTAGCGATGAGAATGTTTTAACAGTAAAAGGTGAGCGAGTGTGTCC
>JABHUV010000247.1 GCA_018658605.1 Planctomycetaceae bacterium
ATAGTTGGAGTGCAACCGAGTCAGCACTCGTTGGGAATCTTTAGTGCGCTGCTCAGCATCTAGAGTCGCTTCGACGGTTGTGTATTGCTTGAGCGTCAATAGCATCAAATACGTAGACCAATTTTCAGCTTCCACTGAACCATCCAAACGTTCATCGATTCCCTCCAGAGCACCTGCCACAATAACTCTCGGGTCAACTTCTTTCTCAGTCAACGCCTTTTCGTTGGTAATGATCGCTTGGACCGCATGCCAAATTGCCAGTCGACGTTTTAAGCCGCTAAGCATCTTGAACAACGCTGTCTGGTCCTGCATTTCCATCAGTGTCGACGCTTTTTGAATTCCTTGGTTTTGCAATTCTCGTAGCTTTGCCAATACGGTAATGGATTCAACACTGTCAAATCCGCGGGTTGCATGTAATCGACTAAGCTCGTTTTGCGTTTTCAATGACCATTCGGTTAAAACACTAATCTCTGCCAACTTCTTCAATTGGCGATGTAACAGTGGACACTCGGGCCAACTAAATCGCTGCATGTCTAGCGGTTCATTTTCAACTCGTTCTACTTGGTCCCTGCGACTTGATTCCGATTCAGGAGGAAGTGTCGCAATATTCAGTCGTGGCAGGGAACTCGTAGTGGACCGAGTCGCTTGAGGCTGAGGAAGCGTCGATGAATCTTCCGTCAAACCAGCTTGCGAACGTTTGATTTTGTTTTCCTTGCCACGACGTAATGGTTGTCGCGGAACTTCACTCTTAGTCGGTTCAATTGGTTTGCTTGGCGGTGTAGCCATGGCTTGAGTAGCAGTATCGGATGTAATGTCTTCGGTGGCACTAGCGAGCCACAATTGAATGCCCGTTTTTGGCGGCGTGAGTTCGTCAATTTGTGGTGATTCCGGTGCAACAACTAGGTCATCTAACCCAAGCGGTACCGGTACTGCATACGTACTCACTGGGATTGTATACACAATCGGAGAGGCTTTGATCGAGTGAACGGCAATCGGAATCGGCGTCAACGGAGAATGAGGAAATTGAGCATATCCACCTCCACCAGACACGACGACCAAGCAAAAAAAGAACAGGATAATGCTACTAAATAATATATGCCGAAATATAGGCTTAAGAAATGTTCCGGTTGAGTGATATTTATTCTTTGCCATATTTTTTTGTATTACCGGGGAACTAATCGAGAATCAATCAAAGCTGCAATAAGTGTCTGTATAACTAATAACATCGGAAAAAATTGCCTATCAAGTCGACCCGATTAGGGTCTTACATCGCAGAAATCTCATAAGATTTGACAATCTAGGTAAATTGCTAAAAGAATACCGTTAAGTTGTCCTCAAAGTGACCCACCCAGACAATCAAATACCACTACCGTGACGTTCTGTATTTTCGATATGCAGAAACTACAATGAATACCCTCCTCTCTCGTTTGGAGTTTTCAATTATGAAAGATACAAATTTGTTTCCGATTCCATTCACTAAATAATCACTCGGCTTCCTTATTGATCAGGTCAATCAACCATGAATCCTTTTACTTTCAACACAACCGCCAGTATTCGATTCAAAGAAGGAGCTGCTGCTAACCTCGGTACTGAATGCCAAGACACTCTTGGAGAACGAATATTGTTTGTGACCGATCCAGGACTCATTAATATCGGCTTAGTGCAAGATCCACTTAAGTCGCTACAACAAACTGGCATCAACGTGACGCTGTTTGACCAGGTCGAGGCCGATCCATCACTCGACACTTTAATGGCGGCCGTCGACAAAGCACGGCAGATTGATGCTACAGGAATTATTGGTTTCGGTGGTGGATCCTCGATGGACGTAGCCAAGTTAACCGCGCTGCTCGTGGGATCCAACGAAAATCTAGCGGAAGCTTGGGGCGTCGAAAACGCCAAAGGGCCACGACTGCCGTTAGTTTTGATTCCCACGACGGCGGGGACCGGATCGGAAGTCACGCCGATCGCTATCCTGACGATCGGCCAAAATGAAAAACGGGGAGTTTCCTCGGCTGTCATTCTACCCGATGTGGCGATACTTGATCCCCTACTAACGACCAGCTTACCTGCAAGCATTACCGCTGCGACTGGAATTGATGCGATGGTTCATGCAATCGAGGGCTACGCTTCTCGAGGCGCGAACAATAATCCAATATCAAAAATCCTCGCAACCCAGGCTCTGAGTTTACTCGGTGCAAATATTGAACTGGCTGTTACCGACGGTACCAATATCAAAGCGCGAGGTGCCATGCTGTTAGGGTCCATGCTGGCCGGTATGGCTTTTGCTAATTCGCCAG
>JABHUV010000229.1 GCA_018658605.1 Planctomycetaceae bacterium
GCGCTTCAGCCCTCGATCCGTGTGTATGGTGCTGAACCAACTGGGGCCGATGACGCTTGGCGCAGCAAGCAAGCGGGTGAGTTGATTCCTCAACTTAGCCCGACCACGATCGCAGACGGTTTGTTAACGAGCTTGGGAGATTTGACTTGGCCGGTAGTGCGCGATTTGGTAGACGATATTATTTGTGTGCAAGACGATGAAATAGCAAGCGCAATGCGGATGATGATGGAGCGTGCTAAGTTAGTCGTTGAGCCGTCGGGGGCTGTTGCCTACGCTGCCGTTTGCAGTCCCGCCTTCCGAGACCTGCCTGATCAGCTCGGTTTGGGCCGAGTGGCTGTCATTGCCAGCGGCGGGAATCTTAATTTTGATAAGATGCCGTGGTGAACCACGAATTAAATTACGTCAGGCTGCTCAAGACGTGGTCAATAGGGTAGCGATGACGGCAGCGGCTATTGCCAATAGGAGCCATGGCAACAGTTGTTTGAATGGAATATCACGCGAGATTCCTTGAACTGACGCGGAATGGGAGTCGAAGGCGAGTTGTAAACGGTTTAATTCCAGTTGATAACGTGTTTCGTCTTCGGTCCAATCGAGTTTTAGTTCTGACATCACGCCCTGAACGGATCGCGCATTGTGTGGGCGTTGGTATGGGTCTTTGTGCAGAAGGTTCTCTATAGTCTCTCGTAATGACTCCGGACAATCCGGTACCAGATTCGACAACGGCTTGGGATCATCCTTCAAGTGCTGATCGAATATCTCAGCAAAATGTTCTCCGGTGAACGGTGGTCGTCCTGTTAGTAGTTCGTAGAGTAGGCATCCTAGAGCGTACAGGTCTGCTTGCCCGGTAATACCGCTAGCGCCCCTAATCTGTTCAGGCGCCATGTATAGCCAAGAGCCGACGGTCATTCCGCTTTGAGTTAGGTCGGATTCCCCTCGGTCAAGTGCAATCCCGAAATCGCCAAGTTTGACATCGCCTTGATACGTCATAAATAGGTTCGACGGTTTAATATCGCGATGTACAATTCCATGGTTATGTGCATGCTGTAGCGCCGAACTTATTTGAATTCCGTAGCGAATAGTCTCCTGCCATGTTAATTTCCCGTGCGTTTGTAGCATTTGTGTCATTGTGCCACCGGGCACGGCTTCCATTGCGTAAAATAATCGACCCTCGTGTTTTCCACCGCCGTAATATTGCACAATGTTAGGGTGATCTAGTTTGCTGAGGATGAGCATTTCCCGCTCAAATCGCGAGACCATATTCGCATCGTCCGACAGTCCAGGGAGCAATAACTTTACCGCACATTGACGCTGTGTTGATTTCTCAATGGCATTATAAACGGAACCGGCTGTGCCGATACCAATTATGGATTTCATCTCAAATTCATCAATTTCACGTTGCACGTGTTAAAGCTCGTATTTCTATCAAAAACGTTGAATTAGAATTTATCCGGGCTGCAGGTCGCAAGCACCTTTAATGCTTTATCCCCCCCAAATTGGTTTTACCGAATTGTGTAGGTTTCTGTATAATGTAACGTAATTACGATGGAAATGCGAAAACAACAGAATACTGAAAGTCAATGTTTTGGCCCGCTAGATCGCCGCAGTTGGCTGAAAATTGGGGGTCTGGGGGTCGGCGCGCTTTGTTCAGGGTTCGCTCCATCGATGCGTGTGTTGGGTGAGAGTCGAGTGTCTATTGTTGACGGCAATGGTTTAACGCTACCCAGGCTCAATGACGATTTCTCAGTGATTTTATTTTGGGCAAACGGTGGTCCGAGCCACATTGATATGTTTGACTTGAAGCCCAATGCTCCCAGTGAATATCGCGGCCCCTTTCGGCCCATTCGTACAAACGTTTCAGGTATCGAGATATCCGAACAAATGCCATTGTTGGCGAAGATCGCGAACAAATTTACACTTATTCGGAGTATGCAGCACCAACGAGCGGAACATTCTGGCGGTACGAACCGCTTTTTGACCGGTTATTCATCCGTCCAAGCTAACCTCCCTAGGTCAGAATTTCCAGATATGGGTAGTGTAATTGCGAAACATGGCGAAGCGGAGATTACTGGAAGCCCGCTGTATGTGGCTAACACTCCCAGTTATGGTGCGGGCGCGGCGTATCTGGGGCCGTCCTGCGAAGCTTACATGCCCAGTCCCGATATGCAAACGGCAAGTGGGGCAAATCAATACACCCCCGTTCCAATCTATCGTACGACAAACTCAACAAACGACTTGACGATTTCCCGTGATGGTCTTGCGAATTTGTCACGGCGCCGTCGTATCTTACATAGCCTCGACCGCCTGTCTCGTGACATGGATAGTACTCAAATGATGAATTCCATGGACTTGTTTCAACAACGCGCGATGGCGATGTTAGCGAGTCCAAAAACCAAAAAGGCGTTCGATCTATCGTTTGAGAAAAAGGCAACCCTTGAGCGTTATGGAAATACGCATTGGGGAAAAAGCCTCTTGACCTGCCGGCGACTAGTCGAAGCGGGGGCGCGATTCGTACAGTGCCAAGCCACTTTTAGACTGAAGGCAGAAACCGGTAGAACGACGACTTGGGATGACCATAGCGTTAACGCCGATATATTTAAATCGTATGGTGAAAAAATACCAGTATTAGATCGCGCTGCTTCGGCGTTGATTGAAGACCTTGCTCAACGGGGATTAGATAAACGAGTGCTTTTTGTGTTTTGTGGGGAATTTGGTAGAACGCCGTTGATCCGTAATCAAGATGCGAGCGGCCGTCCTGGACGTGATCATTGGCCACAGGCAATGAGTGTGCTCTTAGCGGGTGGTGGGTTGAAGATGGGACAAGCGATCGGTGCCACGGGGCCTCGAGCCGAAGAACCCGTGGAGCGAATTATGGATAGTAACTGTTTGCTGGCCACTATTTATAAGAAGTTTGGCATCGATACAGCACGGTCTTTTTTAAATAATAATGGTCGCCCCATCCCAATATTGACTGATGGTGAACCAATTCATGAGTTGTTTTGATGTGCTGCGTTAAATGGCCAACCATACTAAGCCACGAATGTTTCGCTAATATCCATTTGTGCTATACTGAGGATTAGGAATGTTGATCAAGAGCTGGAGAGCATTTGGCGGTCGTTTGATGAAAACCAAAATCGAATTGCGAGTTTTGTTGATTGTTAGTTGCTTGGCGACTGGGCTTTCTGCTGCAGAGCAACCGACTGTCGATTTCAGCCGTGTACGGGCGATCTTATCTAGCCAATGTTTCACCTGCCATGGACCAGATCCCGCAGAACGGCAAAGTAATTTGCGGTTGGATATTCCAAACACGGTAGGTGACCAAGCCGGTTCGCATTCGGTATTGACGCCAGGTAAACTGCTCGAAGGTGAGTTGCTGCGGAGAATTCAATCAACCGACCCCGATGAGAGAATGCCGCCGGTAGATTTTGGCAAGGGAGTTTCGGCCGAAGAGTTGGCGATTCTTAAACAGTGGATTGAAGCGGGAGCAAAATATAGACTGCATTGGTCGTATGCGGTTCCGACAAAATCGGAGCCTCCCAAGCTGGCAAGATCCAATTGGATTCGTAACGAGGTTGACAGATTTGTTCTAGCTAGGATGGAAGCTCAAGGGCTTAAACCCAATAGCGCGGCTGATCGCTACACCCTAATCCGGAGATTGTCGCTGGATCTAACCGGCTTGCCTCCGTCATTGCAGGAGGTGAATGCGTTTGTTAATGATTCAAGCAAGCAGGCATACGAGCGTTTAGTTGATCGATTGCTAGCGTCAGAGAAATATGGTGAACGGTGGGCCGCGATGTGGCTAGACCTAGCTCGCTACGCAGATTCTGCTGGTTACGCGAACGATCCACAGCGGACGATTTGGCTCTATCGTGACTGGGTTATTAAAGCGTTTAATTCCAACATGCCCTTTGATCAGTTTACGATTGAACAAATTGGTGGGGATTTGCTCCAAGGTGCAAGCGAACAGAACATTGTAGCAACCGCCTTTCATCGCAATACTCTGACGCAAAGCGAGGGAGGGACAAATGATGAAGAATTCCGGAATTCAGCCGTCGTCGATAGAGTGAACACAACTATGCAGGTGTGGATGGGCACTACGATTCGATGTGCTCAGTGCCATAACCACAAATACGATCCAATTTCCCAAGAAGAGTATTTCAAGTTCTTTGCATTTTTCAACAATACCGAAGATGCTGATCGTGCTGACGAACAACCGTTGTTGAGTGTGTTCACCGCTGAACAAAAAGAATCAAAAAATCGGTTGCAAGATGAGCTGGAAACGTGGAAGGGAAAAATCCAACCGTCCGTTGATCAGCTCGCGGAACAGCTCGCAAGTTGGCGCCGCGATTCAAATGAAGAGGTACAGTGGCAGGTGTTGACCCCAATCGATCAGAAATCGACTAGCGGCGGCAAAACTGGATTTACCGTGGCTGCTGATGGCGTGATTAGCTCTAGTGGAGCTTCCCAAAAGACCGAGTCGTACGAACTGACGTTTAGTTCGTTGCCTAAATCCGTTACCGCAATTCGCTTGGAAGCGTTAGCGGATGAGGCGTTGCCGGCGGGAGGACCTGGCCGGGGTGGTAACGGGAACTTTGTGCTTACGGAATTCTCAGCCTCAGTCGGGGCGCCCGCGGATGAATCACCAGTCGGAAAGATCGTACGCATCGATTTGCCTGGCAAGCAGAAGATGATTCATGTGGCTGAAATTCGGGTGTTTAGCAACGGTTCAAATGTCGCAATGCAAGGTGTGGCTAAACAATCTTCGACTGGATTTGGTGGGGAAGTAAAACGAGCCAACGATGGAGATACAGATGGAAACTATGATGCCGGTTCGGTAACCCACACTGAGATCGAGGACAACCCTTGGATCGAAATTGAGTTAAATGCCGCGGTGGCGATTGATTCGATTTCAATTTGGAACCGCACTGATAATGATCTGCAAAAGCGTCTCGATGGATTTGAATTATCGATTCTTGATGAGCAACGCGACTTGGTATGGAAAAAAACCTTCGCGAAAGCTCCTAGTAAAAACGTTGATGTTGAGATTAGCGGATTGCTGCCAGTCGTGTTTGCGTCTGCTTCAGCGACATTTGAACAACGTGAGGACGGCAAGGTCGGACAGTTTTCGGTGGATCGTGCGATCGACGGTGATCGCACTCACGCAGTCGCTGGGTGGGCTGTGGGCGGCGAAATTGGCCAAGACAATACCGCTGTCTTCGTTGTCAAGAAACCGCTTCAAACCAAACCTAATACAACTCTTAAGTTGATCCTGTCGCAATCCTATCCGGATCATCCGTTGGGAAAATTCCGGATATCAGCAACGGACTCCACGGGAAACGTGACGGTGTTTCCCAAGAGCATCACGGCATTAGGCGATCGCAGTTGGGACAAACTGGAGGCGAGTGAACAGGACCTAGTGCGGGAGTATTACCAGCGTAACATTGTACCGGATGTGGCAGTGACCAAGAAAATAGCTGAATTAGAAAAAGCCATAACGGATTTGCGACCAACAACCGTTCCCGTGATGAAAGAGTTGACCGGCGAAAAACGCCGCAAAACGAATATTCAGGTTCGCGGTAACTTTGAAGTGACCGAGGGTGAAGTTTCTGAGGGGACTCCAGCGACCTTTCACCCTTTCCCTGACGACGCACCGCGTAATCGTTTGGAACTTGCCCGCTGGCTTGTTGACGCTGAAAATCCGTTGACGGGCCGTGTCTTGGTTAATCGCTATTGGGAGCAGTTGTTTGGACAAGGCATTGTGGGTACTAGTGAAGAATTTGGTATCCAAGGGGAATTGCCTACGCATCCGCAGTTGCTGGACTGGCTGGCAGTGACATTTGCAAAGGATTATTCTTGGGACGTTAAACGATTATTGAAAACAATCGTGATGTCCGCAACCTATCGCCAAAGTGCAGAGGTCACGACAGATCACCGTAAAATTGATCCATTCAATTTATATTTAGCTCGTGGTCCACGATTCCGACTTAGCGCTGAGATGATTCGTGACCAAGCGTTGTTGGCCAGCGGTTTGTTGAGCGACAAGATGTATGGACCTTCCGTTCGACCGCCTCGTCCGCAATTGGGTTTAAAGGCTGCGTTTGGGGGCTCCACGGATTGGGCCACTAGTGCTGGTGAAGATAAGTTTAGGCGAGGCGTATATACCCAGTGGCGGCGA
>JABHUV010000115.1 GCA_018658605.1 Planctomycetaceae bacterium
CGTGATGGTCCAAGACTTGCTATCTAGCAACGGCGGTACGTTTGCTAATGCAGCGACAAATTATTATCAAAACGAAAGAGACACGCTTAAAGTCGCTGAAAATGTAGCTCAAGTGTTTATGGGCATGCGTATCCAATGTGCCCAATGCCATAATCACCCATTCGACCGTTGGACAATGGATGACTACTATAGCTTCGCCGCGTTCTTCTCCCAAATCGGACGCAAATCAGCCGAAGACCCACGCGAAATCATCGTGTTTAATAGCGGAAGTGGCGTGGTACGTCACCCTGTTGGAAACCGAGTAATGGAGCCTAAGTTCCTCGGCGGTGAAACTCCGGACGTTAACGGGAAAGATCGTCGCCAAATAATGGCAAACTGGTTAGCGTCAAACGACAATCCTTATTTCGCACGGAACCTTTCCAATATAGTTTGGGCCCACTTCTTTGGCCAAGGGATTATCAATGAAGTAGATGATGTTCGAGTGAGTAATCCTCCCGTCAACGTCGCACTACTCGATACGCTCGCTTTGAAGTTCACCGAATACAACTACGACTTTAAGAAAATCGTTCGCGATATTTGTACCTCTCGTGCATATCAACTTAGCACGGGAACCAATGAAACCAACGAAAAGGATTCTCGCAACTTCTCACACGCTGCTCTACGTCGTATGCGTGCCGAAATTATGCTCGATGCCATTACACAAATCACATCGACTTCAAACAAGTTCCCCGGTCTTCCGAATGGTGCCCGCGCAGTGCAAATTGCAAACGGAAACACGAGCACCTACTTTTTAACGACTTTTGGCCGAGCCAAACGGGAAACGGTTTGTGCCTGTGAAGTAAAAATGGAACCCAATCTTTCACAAGCTCTGCATATGCTTAACGGCGATACTGTTAATTCGAAAATCCAACAAGGCAAACTGATTCCCACACGACTCAGTGAAGAGGTGCCCATTCCTCAGATTCTCGAAGAATTGTACATTCGTTGTCTATGCCGCAAGCCTACCGAAAAAGAGCTTACCAATCTCGTGGAAATCATCTCTCAGGAAGAGAATAAACAGCAAGCGCTTGAAGATACATTCTGGGCACTATTGAATTCACGCGAATTCCTGTTTAACCACTAAGCCAACAGGAGTGTCACAAAAACACTCCTACATTCATATTACTGTACTACTGTCACCAGTTGCTTTTAACACACTGGAATCCCCGTTGGAGAAGTATCATGTTTCGTCAATTCCTAGCCATTGTCTTTCTCGTAAGCATCACATCGCTTATATCCGCTCAAGATAAAAAAGAACCACGGGTGACCTGGGACGATAACGTATCGGCAATCATGAAACAACGCTGCGTAACTTGCCATAACGTCAACAAAAAGAGTAGTGGGCTCGATCTTTCAACATACACCAATATTATGTTGGGGGGAGCATCTGGTGACGTTATTGAAATTGGAGCCGCAGCTGATAGCTACCTGTTCATGCTAATCACGCATGAATCGGAACCGTTTATGCCGCCAAAAGCGGATCCCATTCCAACACCTGAAATTGAAACCATTAGGAAATGGATCGACGGCGGTGCACCGGAAAATTCCGGTAGTAAAGTTATGGTTCCAGAAAAACCAAAATTTGAATTCAAAGTGAGTGACAATCCATCGGGAAAACCGGCCACACCGCCTATGCCCGGTCGTATCGACAAACAACCAAATGTTTATTCGCCTAAAACAGCAGCAGTCAGTGCCATCGCCACCAATCCATGGTCATCGCTTACTGCTATCGCAGGCCAAAAGAAAATTACGCTCTACGATTCCAATACTCTGCAAATCAAGGGCGTACTACCCTATCCCGAAGGAATCGCCTATGTGTTGAAATTCAGCCGTAACGGTAGTCTGTTGTTGGCCGGTGGAGGCATATCCTCATCGACGGGAAAAGTTATTGTATTCAATATTGCTAACGGCGAACGAGTATTTGAAATCGGTGATGAACTCGATGCGATAATGGGCGCTGATATCAGTGCCGATCAATCTCTCATCGCACTTGGCGGACCTTCTAAACTCATTCGAATCTTCTCAACAGCAGATGGTTCTCAACTCTTTGAAATTAAAAAACACACCGAATGGATTACTCGTATGGAGTTTTCACCCGACGGTGTACTCCTAGCAACAGGCGACCGTAACGGCGGACTACATGTCTGGGAAGCGTTTACCGGCCGAGAGTATCTTACACTCAAAGGTCATTCCAAACGCATTACAGGTATCTCCTGGCGGGCAGACTCGAATATCCTAGCGACCAGTAGTGAAGACGGTAGCGTCCGGCTCTGGGAAATGGAAAATGGAGGCCAAGTAAAAACTTGGGGCGCTCATAGTGGTGGCGTTTCGAGCCTTGAATTTGCTCGAGACGGCCGTCTAGTGACCTGTGGGCGTGATCGTGTGACGAAGATTTGGGATCAAGCAGGCGCTCAACAGCGAGCGTTTCCTGCGTTCGCAGACATTGCTATGGAATGCTCGTTCTGCGATGAAACCAATCGAGTTATCGCTGGCGATTGGACCGGAAAAATCAACGTCTGGAAAGCAGATGACGGTGCACTTATTGGTGAACTTGCTTCGAACCCACAACCGCTGGAAACTCGACTAGCTGCTTCCACCACTGCCCTCGCTGCAGCCCAAACTAAACACAAACCGCTAGCCGACAACGCAGTAAAAACCAAAGCCAATATGGATCTGGTCAAAAAGAACTTAGCAGCGGCCACGGTACAGATGGAAACTGCTAAAAAAACATTAGCAACCGCGCAAGGCCAAATTACAACCTACGATCAATTAATGAAAACGCTAGACACAAAACACAAAACCCTAACGACACTCGCAGCCAAAACTGCTCCCGTTATTCCCGGCCTTACTGAATCGGTAGCGAAAGCCAAGGCTGCGGCCGCTACTAATACCGACGACAAAGAGCTTGAACAACTCACTGCTCAACTACAAGCCGTACTGACTAAGCGAGTCAATGACTTGAAAACCACGCAATCAACAGCCGCCACAACCAAAGTTGAACTCACTAAAGCTCAGCAACAACTCGCAGCTGCCCAAAAACTTAAAGTCGATTCGACGACGACGATGACTAACGCCAAAAAAGAGATCGATGCAATTACTGCGACCGTCAAGCCGGCGGAAGACGCAACTGCCGCGGCCGCAAAATTGGCCGCTGAAGCACAAGCAATCGTCTTAGCGAGCCAGCAGCAAGTTGATCACTGGAATAGTGAAATCGCGTTCTCCAAACAACTTGGCGCTCTACACACGAAACTCGATGTCGCTTATGAAACGTTGACCACCCAACATCAGACTCATGCTGAACTTGGCACAAAAGCCAATGAAGCACAAGCGACATACGATTCCGCCAACGCAAAAGTCACCGTAGCCGACACGGCAGTTGTAAACACGACCAAACGTGTAACCGATGCGACCACTGCACAAGCGGCAGCGTTGAAAAATCAACAAACTGCTGAAAAATCTCAAGCAGATGCCGTTGCCAATTCAAACAACTTAAAAGCCGCTGTTGCGGCTTTGGGAATTGCCGTGTCCAAAGCAAACGAAGCGGTCACTAGTACCGGCGGTGATAAAGAATTGAAAGCTGCTGCAGACGTATTAAAAACACTTACCGATAAAAAAGCTACTGAATCAACGGTTGCCGAGGCTTTAATTGTAACTCGTACCACTGAGTTAACAGCAGCACAACAGGCATACATAGTATCTCAGAAAGCTGTCGTCGATGCACAAACTGCCCTCGCCTCCGCGAAGAAGATTCAAACCGAGGCGCTAGCTGCGAGAAAGCCTCCCGAGGACGCCTTGGCTAAAACAAACGCCGCACTCGCCGCCGCTGCTAAAGTTGTAGCCGATTCCACCGCAGGCATCGACCAAATCCACCAACAAGTGGTAACCCTACAAACAGCGAAATAGACGTGTTGTTAACACGTTATGGATTCATTACGTCTTTCGTATTAATTGGCCCTAATTCGTGGTCCCTTGTAGCGTCAAAATCAATTTCCGACTGCTCGCATGATCACGGTGCTCGGCTAGATATATGCCTTGCCAGGTGCCCAGTAACAATCTTCCGTTACTAATTGGCACCGACACGCTGGATCCTAGTAAAGATGCTTTTACGTGAGCTGGCATATCATCGGGACCCTCCATCGTGTGAACGTACGGGAATTTTTCTGGGGCAATCGCATTGATCGACGATTCTAAATCAACTTGAACATCCGGGTCGGCGTTTTCATTGATCGTCAAAGATGCCGACGTATGCTGAATAAACACGTGCAACATACCAATATTGATTTGCTCTAAATCTTCAATCTCATGCTCGATCAAACTCGTAATTAAATGAAATCCGCGACGCTGAGCAGGGATCGTTATCTTTCGTTGTACCCAAACCATTACCATTCCTTTTTCACTTCTAAGACTCGTCGCTCGATGGTTGTTATTCGATAAATCATAACTAATTAAGACGTTTTCCCGTCGTAATTCACCCAAAACCACTCAAATATCGATAGTTTCTACGTTATCCATTAAAAAAACTAATTTTTTTATTGACTTACGGGTGGTAAAGCTAATAATAGGACACTCCAAGAGAATAGTAACCTTTGGGTGAGCGGTTTGGTGCGTGGTATCCTCTACCACCTAGTGCCTAATCCGAAAAAATAAATAAGAAGATTTAATACTCCCCACTGAGTTTTCCAGCATTGATGCTGGGTTTATTCTCCAACAACTCGACAGCTATCAAACGCACTGTTTTCCATTTACTTGAACGCATCGTTGTTATTCTACGTAATAATAACGTACGCCAATTCAAATGGGAGCTAACCTTTGATTGTTGTCATTTAACACTTTTTTGAAATAAGGTAGTAAGAAGATGTCAGAAGTACAAAATGTATTTGAGGCGATCCTCAAGTACGGACATGATGAAGATTTCGCTCCTATTGAAGGCGACGAATTCGAAGCAACCAACGCACCAGCTGGATCAGACGAAAAAATCGCGATCTTGCGACGACGTGTAGAGCAGGGTACACCCCTGTGGCACCTTAATGATCGCCATGATTATAGCGGGCTAACTGGTGCCATTCGCCCACGCGAATAATTGCTGACTATTTGTCATCACAAACAACAAAACCCCTGTTCGCATAAACACGAACAGGGGTTTTTTATTGACGTTGCTAAAACACTTTATAAATCCGGTATCATATATCCGCCACATATTTGAATTTGAGCTAGGTCATCAATCCAGGCGTCTACCAATGTTTTGACATTTGCATTGGCATTGAGTTGGGTCACCGCATCAAGTGTGCGGTCGATACAAGCAATAATTGTTTCTTCATCACCTCTCCAATTCTGCAACATCGTTGTCACAGTCAATTGAGCGATCTGGTCTGCTGAATATTCAACTCCCGTTCGTTGTAACAACATAAGATGGAACACTCTCAGAATGATGTCAGCGACTTGTTGAAAACATTGACGTTGCGTGGGACTATCTTTGGGGGCACTCACGTAAGACTCCACCACAGCAGCTAGTCGCTGGGGTTGTTGAACAAACACCGGCAGCAAATCACACACCTCTTGCCGCAACTCTAACAATTTGCCATCCACTGCACCTAAAGCAATTTCAACACTCCCGCCCGCAAGACTTGCCAACACCCTTGCTTGGTCCTCTGTCTCTACAGCATCACTATCGAGCAACACTTGTTTAACTTGTTCATCTGCGAGTGTTTGAAACAGTATAGTTTGGCACCGGGAATGAATCGTCGTCAGAATTTTTTGAGGATTACAGGCAATCAAAATCAATACCGAACCTGCCGGTGGTTCTTCTAGTGTCTTCAATAATGCATTAGCCGCTTCGTCTTGCATACAGTCAGCATCGTCGATTATGGCAATTTGACGGCTCGCTTGTGCCGGTTTCAAATTCAGCTGATAACACAGTCCTTGATAATGAGTCGATAGATCGCCCGATTGAATATTAAAACCTGCTGCCGTCGCTGTTACATCTGCTTCAGAAGATTGCTCCGTTTGCTGTTCCAAGTCTTGATTACTTTGGTTAGCGATGGATTTCTTCCCACCGACCAACTGTGCCTTAATAATCGATCGTTTCCCATGAGCTCGATCCACGCCAATTAAATGCAAATCTGGATGAGTGTCAGCAAGAACTTGCCGGCACGCTGGACAATCACCGCACGGTTGCAACCGGGCAGCATCGTTTTGTTGGCAAAAAAGAGTTTGTGCCAACTTTAAAGCAAATTTGCGTTTGCCAATTCCGGTCGGTCCTAAGAACAAAAAACTAGAACCCAACCTCCCCTGTTCAAGGTTGCAGCGAAAGAAATCAGCTTGTTTGTCATGTCCGACAATTCCCTGCCAACTCATCTAAATCAAATACTCCGTGA
>JABHUV010000059.1 GCA_018658605.1 Planctomycetaceae bacterium
AACACGGTAATTCGAGACGCAGAATATTTGTTGAGCAGGAACGTTTGGATTGCAAAACAGAGTCCACCAACAATAACGCCTTGATAGATTAGACCCCACACAACTTGATGGTTCACTTGGGCGAGGGATATTTGATCGCGTTCAAAGTAGGCAGCGATCATGACGAACCAGATAACAGCAATTAAATCGTGCCACAGCATGAGCGTCCCGGATTGAATTGTCTTAAGATTTGCTTTGATAAATAATATCTTGGCAGCCAGTAAAGCTCCACTAATGACGATGATGCAGTCACCTAATAGTCCAGGTAAGTCACTGGTGTCTTGGGCTGTTGTATCGGCACTGGACTTTAATAATAGAGTTACCAAGGCACTCGTTGCGGCAAGCGCACACCCGAGGACTTGGAGTTTGGACATGCGTTGGGTTCGGCTAATAAAGTGTTCATAGCCGAAAATCCAAATAATAAATGTGTTGATTAGGATGGTGGTGTGAGTTGAATTAGAGAGTTGTACGCCGATGGTAAAAGTACCAATTTGCGCAGCGAGTAATGTGCCGGCGATCAGACATGTGGGAAGTTGTTGACGCGTTATCTTCCAAGGTGATTTTTCAAATTGACACCAGATGAGCATAAAAAATGTCGCTAGTAGGAATCGGATGCCACTTACCGTAATCGGGGGTAGTCCGTAATCGGTATAGTCTGACAACAGAGTGTACTTCGCCGCAACTGGGTTGCCACCCCACAACGCCGCGGTACTGACAACGGCAATAACAGTCAACCAAGTCAGAGGACGTTGGTGATCAGAAAGAGAGCCGTTGGTTTTAGAGCTAGGTAAACTCATAGTATGGGTGTGATTTGTGAAATGTGGCGAGTATTGTGTCGCAGAAAAATCTATGTCGCATCACTATTATCGGCGTGGGCAGATTATCATAAGAGGAAGAGATTGGTTTTGTCGGTATTTTCTAGGTAGAGTTGGTTGATGATGAAAACGAAAATCTGGACGTTAAGTTGTAGTTTATTAGTAAGCACCGCTGTGGCGACTTTTGCGGACGAGCCGAACAAGTCACCAGCAGCGGAAATTGCTTCGGCGACTGCTGAAGATTCGGTAAACCATATTCAAATCCCGGCGGGTACTGAATTGGAATTGATAGCTAGTGAACCACAAGTCATCGATCCGATTGCGATTCGCTTCGACGAATTTGGACGTATGTGGGTCGCTCAAATGGGTGACTATCCTGAAGGCAAAGGCAAGTCGAGTATTCGAATTTTAGAAGACCTTGATAATGACGGTGAGTTTGAAACCTCACGAGTATTTGCGGATGATTTACATTTTGTTACCGGTTTGCAACCGTGGAAGCAAGGTGTGATTGTCACGATGGCTGGTCGAGTGGCATACATGAAGGACACTGATGGAGACCATCAAGCGGACATCATCGAAGATTGGTACGTGGGGTTCTCAGAAGACAATACACAACTTCGAGCAAACCATCCACGGCTAGGATTAGATAACCATGTATACGTTGCCAATGGTTTGCGTGGAGGCGTTGTTAAAAATCCGCGAAGTAAAGATAGCACGACTGTTAATATCAGCGGGATGGATTTCAAGTTTGATCCCATTACGGCGAAATATGAAGCGGTTTCGGGAGCTGGGCAGTTTGGTTTGACGTTCGACGATCAGGGGAACCGGTATGTATGCAGTAATCGAAACCCATTGATGCAAATCATGATCGCCAATAAATATGTCAAAAAATATTCGGGTGTTGCGGTGGCGGATGTTAAACAAGACGCAGCCCGAGCGGGCGCTGAGTCCAAGATTTTTCCGCTTACTAATTTTTGGACCACGTCGAATCTGCATGAGGGACAGTTCACCGCTGCCTGTGGTGTTTTGATTTATCGTGGTCATTCCTTAACGGGGTTGAAGGGAACTGCGTTAACATGTGATCCAACAGGTAATTTAGTGCATGCCGAACGGATTCCAGAATCGGGTGCTGTATCGCAGCATGCTGCGCTGACCTATTTACCGCTGTATTCAGACAGCGAGCAGCGGGAGTTCTTGGCATCTCGAGATTCTTGGTTCCGAGCGGTGAATCTCCGTACGGGTCCTGACGGGTGTCTATATATTGTTGATATGCATCGAGCGGTGATCGAACATCCGAATTGGGTTCCCTCTGAGTTGAAAACTCGTAAGGATACCCGCTATGGCGACGACAAAGGTCGCATCTACCGATTGAAATCAAAAGGCGAGCGACTCGAAGCTAGATGGAATTGGAATATTGCAAATTCAGATACAGAGGATTTAGTGCTATTGCTGGAACACCCGAATTCATGGCACCGCGAAACAGCGGCTCGGCTATTGCTTGAACGCAGACCTGACGATGCCGAAACATTTTTGTCGCGAATCTTCATTCACTCAATTCACTGGGAAGGTCGGCAACGAGCACTCTGGGTTTTGGAAGGCTTGGGTCTGCTGCAGCCCAAGCATATTGAAGCGGCTGTTAGTGACTCATCACCAGCGGTTCGAAAGCAAGCCGCTGTGTTGCTGGAGAAGCATTGGGATGATTGTCCCAATGGTGAACTGATGGCGAAAAAAATGTTAGTTGATTCAAACCAGGCGGTTCGATTTCAAGCATTACTGTCTTTCGGTGACAGAATTGACCATGCAGATTTTCAGCTGTGGCTGCATGTGTTCTCGCGCTCTATTGAAGATAAGTGGTTGACGCAAGCAATGTTGATGGTAGTTGGCGACGATCTGCCGAAATTGGTGCAGGAGTTTTGGAGTCGAGGTCAGGATGGAATTCTGAAATCGACGTCACCTGCGAAAACAGACAATATCTACCGTGTTCACCATGCCGCTGCTCGTTATCTCTCCAACGACGCTAACGCTCGGCAAATGTGGTTAAAGTGGGTGGTGCAATGGTGGTCTGAGGCGCCACAACGTTATCACGATCTCGGTGTTCGCAACCAAGGCGTAACGGCAGGTTTATTGGGTACGCTCGATGGTATCCGCAGTCGCAGTGTGAATGTATCGGCATTGCAAGCGACAGCGAATTCCGAACAACAGGTTCAAATCAATGTGCTATGGGATTTTGCGAAGCAATGGGCAGGTAATGTGACGTTACCTGCAGCGGATCGGTTGGCGGGGATTAAGCTGTTAGGGCATGCTGGTAAAATCGATGTATTGATGGAATTACTAGCAGCACCAATCCGCTCGGAATTTCACGTTGCGGTTTTACAAGGTTTACAAACATCAGGTTCCGCGGTCCCATGGGATCAAGTGCTGGATCAGTTTTCCGCAATGCGCCCAGCGGTGAAGCGAGCATGTCTCGATGCGATTTTACGAAAACCAACAACTACGTTACTGTTGTTAGATGCTCTTGAAGCCAAGGACATTTCGGCAAATGAGGTTGATTCAATTCGTATGAATAGAATGCTCAAACACAGTGATAAAACGATTGCCTCGCGGGCGACAGCAATACAAGGCAGTTTAGTCAACGCGGATCGCCAAGCTGTATTGGCTAAGTATCGAGCGGCATTAACACTTGAAGCTTTTCCAAAACGAGGCGAGATTGTTTTCAGAAAGAATTGTGCTACGTGTCATAAAATTGGTGAGATTGGTATGCAAGTTGCGCCGGATATCTCCGACTCACGTACACGACAACCTATTCAAATATTGACGGACATCCTGCAGCCTAATCGCGCGATTGATAATAACTATATGCACTATTCGATTATCCTAAATGATGGTCGAGTGCTCGATGGAATATTGGCGACCGAGACATCCTCGTCAGTAACATTGCGGCAACCCGAAGGTAAGCAAGAGGTCGTAGCGAGGTTGGAAATTGATGAAATCATATCTCGCGGTGTGTCGCTAATGCCCGAAGGGCTGGAAAAGAATATTACCCTACAACAAATGGCTGACTTGGTTTCCTTTGTGAAGAATTGGCGTTATCTTGATGGTCGTATTCCGTTGGAAAAACCGTTGCCTACAGAACCAGAGTAGTTACTGGTGATAACCAAATAATTTATACATCGCATTACATGACACGTCGACGAAAAATTCTATTTAGTATGATTGCCTTCCTGTTTTTCTATGGATTGTGCGAACTCACATTTCAATCGATCGGTTTCGATTTTTCGCCAACGCCGCGCGATCTTGAAAGTGTCCCCACGTTTTATCGAATTCCTACCACACCGTTTGGTGAAGCCTATTACCGGCGACCGGGTTTGACCTCTTGGACTGGAAAAGTCGTGACGTCGCAAATGCAACGCATCGGATATGACGCCAAGTGGTTTCCCCAAGAAGAGGAAATTACATTGCAATATGATAAAGATGGCTTTCGTAATCCCGCAGATTTAGAAGATTGGGAGATTGTTGTCATTGGTGATTCGTTCACAGAACTGGGCAATTTAAAATATGAGGATCTTTTCTCTACGCGATTAGGTTCATTAATGGGCAGGTCCGTGAAAAACTTAGGTATTTCGCATACAGGTGTACTTAATCAAATCGCTTGCTTACATCATTTTGGCATCTCCGAGTCGACCAAACATGTTGTCTGGGTGTTTTTTGAAGGAAATGACGTGCGAGATTTGGGCTTGGAGTTAGAGCGATTGATACGGATTAGAACGGGGGAGAGTGAACATGTTGATTTGATTGCCAAAAATAAACAAAGCCAAACATCATTGACCAAAGCAATTCGAAAAATGTTATTTGCACCTTCGCGTTTAGATATTTATGGTCCCGCCGTCAATGCGACTCTAAGTCGTGGAAGTGAGTCGGTTCGATTTAAGTTGGATTACACTCCTGTCGGTTCAAAGACATTGGAATCCGCGGGAGGTCAACTTCGAAAGGCAATCGGTAAATTGGCGGATTTATGTAGGCAACGTGATTTGAAACTATGGTGTGTCTATATGCCAACGAAGCGACGTGTGTTTCACTCGTTACAGTACCAAGTTGATAACGACGCGGCTCAGCATTTACGGCAATCGTGGCAACCGTCCGACTTGCCACGATGGTTGGAACTGCAATGTTGGTTCAAACAAATTGAGTTTGTTGATGTCACGTCGTCGCTAATTGAGTTGAATAAGTCAGATGAATTTTCACATAACTTGGTGTTCGACACACATCTGTCTGTTGCCGGAGCGAGAGCGGTTGCAGATTCGTTAGCGGCAAGAATGGAGCCATTTTTTGAAAACGGAACTTCTAACGACCGCCCGTCGACATCCGTTACGACGGAACGGACACCAACGGATACTGAATGACGATAACGGGTCGACATTTATTTGGAAGTTCCAATTACGTCGACATAAAGAACGTTAGAGTTGGTTGGATGATGTCGTATTTTGGAAGTGGCTCCATGAAAACGTGCCACAGCGTTAGACACCACTCGTAAACGGCCCGCGTCAGATTCTAGTTGGCCGGCAGTTCGTTTCATAGTCTCTCCTTTAGCCTGCTCTTGGAATCGCGCTTCGAGTTTTTTCACAATATCTAATCCTTGTTGTCGGTCCATTGGTAGCGACTTGGCGAACCACAGATAACACTCAAGCTTGACGTATAAATATTCAAGTGAAGGCTGTGCTGAATCAGTATGGGCTTGGTTGAGCACCTTGTCGGCTTGTCCCACTCGGCCGTCGGCAATGTAACATAAGGCTAGGTTGATTCGTAAGTCGAGATTTTTGTCGTCGATCTGTAATGCTCGCTCGTACCATTTTTCTGCTTCGGCTACCCAATTCATCCGATGATAGAGATTGCCTACTGCTTCCAATACGTAGGGATTGTCTTGTTGATCGAGTTGCACTAAGAGACTTAAAATAGTTGTTTGAACCCCTTGTTGTTCAACCGTTGCGGCGATTGTTTTCATGACGTCGTCGCGAGAATATTGTTTGGTAGTTGAACCCACAATGCCGTGCACAAAATTAACCGTCGCCATTGGAGTCGGTTTGATGAAATGCCAAGTTAGCAACGCACCGAGTGTACCAGCGACCGCTAGACCGCATAGCGAGCGGATGATTCTCTTAGCTTTGACTTTCGATTTCCAACGCAACCGTTTTTGCTCACTGCTTAATATCCGCAATACGTCCTGCATGCTGTCAGGCCGGTCTTCGCGATTAAATGCTAGACAACACGCTATGAGACGTGCCAATTTGTCTGGTACGTCATCGCATTTATTACGAGCCTTTAATGGTAGCTCAGCCTGTTGTTTTCTTAATATCTGGCCAGCTTGAAACAGATTTTGGTTTGGCCCGAACGTGTTAAATGGTAGTTTTGCATAGAACATTTCAAATAACAGCACGCCCAGTGAATAAATATCAGACCGGTGGTCAAGCACAATTGACTCTTTCTTTAATATCACCTTGTTTATTTGCTCTGGTGACATATAAGTAATCGTCCCACCACTTGGTTGTGCGTCGCGTAGAGCGTTATGTGCGAGGTTGAAGTCTAACAACAAAGCTTGATCTTTATCGGTGACCATGATATTCGATGGCTTCAGGTCCAAGTGCAAGACTCGCTCGGCATGCGCATAGACTAATGCTGCGGCAATCTCTGTTGCATATTTGAGGCCACGTAGTAATGCGTCGTGTGACGTCCAGACAACATTAGGAATGATAAATCGGGGTGAGTGTTTGGCTGTGGTCGTACTCTCAGGTGGGGTATGTTTGAGGATATCAGGGAGTAAATTTGAATAGGATAGCTGCCGTAATTCAACCAGTTTGTTGCTCAGAGTCTCTCGTCCAAGGTAGGGCATGCACATGACGGAGATGCCATCTGAGTTGGTTGTTAATGAATAAATAGGAACAATGTTGGCATGGCATAGTCTGCCGAGCGTATCAGCTTCGCCACTGCCAAATTGTCCGATTTTGATAACAACGGTTCGTTGTCCAATTTCGTCTTCTGTTGCCTTATATACTGTGGCAAAGGAACCGCGGCCGAGTTCTTCTTTGACCGTATATCCGTTGACACGTGGCATTGCAGGCAATGTTTTAGAATCAGAGTACGAATCCGATGCATGGTTTTCACATAAAGGATCTGAGTTGGCGTCGACAAAAAAAAGCATGAGTTGTCGAAACAACATAGATCCGATTTGCTCAGGAAATAACCCGCAGAATTCTTGCGAGTCGATCACTAGTCCGCCTGCCAACAATTCTTGGTATTGCAGGTAGGCGATGTTAACGAGTTGCATTATCGACTGCTGGGATGAACTCGAACTTTCGATTGATATCGAAAGTTGGGACGCTCGTACCCGAAAGTTACGGATAACATCATCGGCCCAATCTGGCAGTGGTGGAGATGTTATTTTGGAGATGGTCTTTGTGCCAGCCATCGCAAGTTGTGATGGTTCGCTGGAGACCTGGTAGTGAGGTGGTGAATCTATTGATGATGCAGCTAGATCCGTTTCCATGAAAAGCCCCTGTAATGGAATCGGAGAATAGTAATCGTTATATGATTATTAAGAACCATCCCAAGTAGAGCGAGGAAATGGTAGATTTTTTCAGTGTGCATGACAGCGAGTGACACTATGATGTTTCTGCTGTCTTACCCACCCTTAGAAAACGCCCCAAATTATCACAAGCGACGAAGGAGAGCCTAGATTTGCGTTTTAGTTTCTTTTGTAAATAATGTAACGCCGAGGCCCATCGAGTGTAATTCTTTGCCCCCATTGTTTGAGCCAATCGATGAATTCGCCGGAATAGGGTTGCGAAAATTCAGGGATCGTATTGATAACAACCAGCTTAATATCGCGATTTTCGATGGCTTTTTTGAGTTCTTGTTCAACGGTTGTTATGTACCCTTTCCCGCGCCAACCACGAATCACAGAGGCTTGAAACAGGTCATAAAATTGCGGTGTGGGATTTTTGCGGTTTGCTAAAAAATAGAACTGTGGGCAATCTGGCCCAGCCAGAATATATTCATTAGCTTGGCTGTGTTGTTGTAGGTAATCGATTGTCGGTTTGATTTCATCGTACCCGATGGCGGGAATCGTGATTCCTCCGCGGGGTAGATCGAGTGTCACCATTTCATTAGCTTGTTGATGAAAAACACCAACCGTCCGTGGATTAGAAAAGTTGATCCACACCACCGCAAATATTCCGACGAGTGCGGCAACGCTTCCCCAGAGATGTCGGTCGTATTTTTTGGTTCGCGTGACGATTGCGGCAACCGCTAAAATCAAAAAAGGACTGGTATAACAAAAATAGATGCCACTGGAATACGGATATTGCATCAATGATAACGCCGCGGCAAACATTAAGAGGATAAATAACCGATTGCGAATCGCCTTGCTGACAAAATCGGTGCGACTCTTAATGAGTATGGTCGAACCAACGGTGACAATCACAGGTAGCAATAGATGTCCGCTTTGAAAAGCGATGCGATAGACTAAGGGGATGCCGCCAAGGGCAATTAATATTGTACCGACCATGGCAACGATGATAACGAGCGGCACCTTGGCGGTTTTGAGTAATCGGCGATCGTAGTAAATCAGTAATCCCAGGGGAATGGTTAACAGTAACCAATGGGGGCTAGGGGGTGAAAAAGTAGCTCCAGCAAGCCTTGCCGTGGGTAGTATAATCACGCCTTGCAGCAGTTCCGTCATTGCCCCACGGTCGAAGTAACCGTAGCAGAAGACAATTAAAACAACATGGATTATAGCGATGATTAAAAGTGTGTGGAGTCCCAATTGTGAAACTGATGTGGAGTGTGTTTTTGCAATCTGGCTCTGCCAAAACACAACTACCATCAATATTGTGCCGGGTATACAAAAGAGTGCTAAGTTACTAATGCTTACTCGACCATCGACCAAAAGGAAAAGCAGTGTGCAGTAAGTGACACCTAACAAGCCAGCCCCGATCATTAATTGCCAAGAGTTGTATTTGCTGTGTTTGGCAGACACGTCCATTGCGGGGTCTTGGTTGAGGTGGATAAAAAACACGGCAAAAAAGGTCGCGGCGAGCGCATAGACGCCAGTAATCTTACAAAGTATTGACAAGCCGATCGCGCACGTAGCTAGGACTAAGAACCGTGGTTTCAATTCATCGCTGTATTTTAGAATTGCCCACATTGCCCAGCTGGAAAACATCAAGTTGTACCACGACGGTAATGCCGCAAAATAGTTAGGGAAGCTCCAAACGAGGCACACGAGTGTTACGACAGTGGCACTAGCGGGTGGCAAGAATCTCGCAGTAATCATAAACCAAGCGATCACTGCCAGGATAGCAACTCCGACTAGTATGGTCCGTAGCGAAGTCAGAGATGTTCCCAAGACGTTGAATACTTGGGCGTGCCAGTAACTGAGTCCGCCAGTGTAGGGATCTTGGAAATCGATATGAGGTGTTTCGCCAGCGAGTATGCGGTCAGCTGAGTGGGCTAACAGTCCTTCGTCATGTGCAATCCAGCCTTGGTTGCCCATTGTACTGAGATAGATCGTTGTGACCACGAGCGTCAGGAGCAAGGCAATTCTATATGAATATTTTGCAGTCGGTTTGACTGCGGTAGTCTGCTGCGAGCCAGTTTGTGAATTGGACATGATAGTGATTGCTTAATAGTAAACTAGGCTCGAACAGCAACGGCGAATAACGAACTACCAAAAGGGAGACGTAGTGGCGTGATCAATCGTTGTTCGATTTGGCACAGTGTTTGACAAGTTTTATTAATCCAAGTTGCGGGCACTTGAGCAGTTACTGGTGGAGCGGTGACGATTGCTTCTTTAAGTTTTACAAACAGTTTGGCTGCGAACGTCCAGTGATAAAAATAGTGCATGTTGACGATTTTTAATCCTGCGTCAGCGGTTTGTTGTTTGAGTAGGCGTTTGGTATAGCGTGTTTGGTGATGATTGAAATCGTCGTGTTTTGTCCACAATAGATTAAATGCGGGAACGGTAATCAACACTCTTCCATCGTCGCTAAGTAGGTCACTTGCGAGTCGTAATGCGCTTGTTACGTCTGGAATATGCTCGATAACATCAAGCATTGTGATCCACTGGAATTGTTTGTGTGGTTGATAGGAATCGTCGAACGGACCGAGATGAATTTTTTCGAAGAATTCTCCCGCGGGATCGACAATGTCTGGATCAGATTCAACGCCCGTCACGTTTCCAAATTGATTCAGCACTGGGAAAAAGAGACCGTCGCCACAGCCAACATCCAAAATTTCTCGACTCACAGGCAACGTTTCTTTTGTTTCAAGGTGCCAGCGATTGAGTGTTTTTAGGATGTAGGATTCTCGCGATCGCCACCACCAGTGATTGTGGTAGAGCTGTCGGTAGTTTTTTGAATATTCGCTTTGCACTTAGCTGAATTCCCAATGACACTTTCAACAATAAATGAGGGTCGTCCTTTAACTTCTTCAAAAATACGGCCTACATATTCCCCAACCACTCCCAGGAACATCAATTGGACGCCAGCGAAGAATGAAATAGTCACAAGTTGGGCCGTAAAGCCGGCGGGTATTTCTGACATAAATTCGGGCAGCTCTTCAGGTGCGGTGAACCGTGCCCAAGTCGCAAACACTGTCAAACCGAGGGCGACGAACACTGACAAGGCACCGATAAACGTCGCCAGTCGCAGCGGAATTAACGAAAATGAAAAGATTCCATCGGCCGCTAACCGAAATAGTTTACGGAGTGTATATTTTGTATCACCGGCCGCCCTCGCTGCTCGCTCAATCTCGACGCCAGTTTGCTTGAATCCCAGCCAACTACGAATCCCTCGTAAGTAACGATGACGATCGGCGTCACGTACTAATAGATCCGCAACACGGCGACTAACAATGGAGAAATCACCGCTGTCTCGTGGTAAAGTAGTTTTGGATAGTCGTTTAATTAGGCGGTAGAACAAGTTGTAACAGGTTCGTTTCAAGATGTTCTCTTTGCGATTCACACGCACTGCATAAACGACATCGAACCCTTCGTTGTAGCGAGCCAGTAACGCGGGTATTTGTTCGGGTGGGTCTTGTAGATCGCCGTCCATCAACACCACAGCATCACCCTCTGCGTATTCCAACGCTGCGGCGTATGCTGGCTGCTGGCCAAAATTTCGTGAGAAGGAGACGGCAACGATGCGGGGGTCGACTGCAACTGCTTGGGACAATAGTTTCGCTGTGTCGTCGTAGCTGCCATCGTCAACGATGACAATTTGATGTGGACCACCGGGTATTGCATCAAGTACTTGTGAGACACGAGCAATTAATTCTTCGATGACATCTTGTTCGTTATAAACAGGTATCGCAACGGTTAGGCAGGGAGTTTTATTCATGTTATGCAGTCCTCTTCAACTTGCCTTTAAAGTAGACCATTTGCCATAAGGAAATGCCCACCATTTTTAATGGAAAAGGTTCAAATTGAACGAGTTCAAAGTGGTTTGAAAATACTTCTCGCCAGCGTTCCAAGGGTCTAGCAAAATCACCACGATCGGCTTTGGCGAGAAATCGCGGGATTGAAAATTGCTTAGGTAATACCAAATCAAGAATATGAATGAACCCATTGGGATCTAAAATGTTTTGGAGGCTATCTAGAATTGCGTGCGTGTTGTCATCGTCAATGTGGTGCAAGAAACTGTTCAGTAAAATAAAATCGTATTGTTCGTTGTGTGGTGGTTCGTAGTGGCACACATCTTGGACTTTAAATTCACCTTTGTCGGCGAATTTGGAACCAAAGCGGTCGGTGGCATTGCGAATGTATCGTGGGTTGATATCTAAGCCAAGATATCGATTATTTAAGAAAAACGTTGCGTTGGTTCCGGGACCACAGCCGACATCTAAAACGCGTTTGATCTTTGTTAAATCGGTGGTTTCCAGAACCGGTTTCATCTTGCCGTGCGCAAAGGGCGCTTGCCAAGTGCGGTAAACCAAAGGTAGTGATAAGATGTCGCGTATTGCAGCCATGGCTGTATTATAACGACATCATTTTAGGGTCGACGAGCGGCCACGTTGCGCCGGAGGACAAATGCAAAAGAAACGCCGCAGTCGTAACGACTCTAACGGTCATGCGGGGTTTAG
>JABHUV010000061.1 GCA_018658605.1 Planctomycetaceae bacterium
CTTTAGTTTCGCTTGGTACATATGCTGTACACGAGCAAACTCGTAACCGACCCAATGATCTTCACCAACGCCGTCAAAATGTCCTCGTTCCACCATGAAGGGACGCGGTGCAATCAAGAATGCCATCTCGGCGTAGTTAAACGTTCCGCCCAAATTCCATTCGAAGATTTCATATTCGCCCGTCCACATATAACTGAAGTTATACCGAGTGGTAGCGTTTTTAAAGACCCATTCATTAAAATCTGCCGAACAAATGCTCAGGCAATAGTCAGTCACGAGTGGCGGAATCCGCATGGCACTTTTGCCACCATAGGACAAACCATAGAAAGCGATTCGTTTGGAATCGACTTGATCAAGTGTCTTCAGCCAATTTACGATTTGCTGATGTTGTGGCACGATCGTCGAAAATAATGTTTTACGCAGTGGATAGCTTTTCCGTTGCAGAGTTCGAAATCGATCTGTGAAAATATATAGGTTCTGTGGTGCAAAGGTAATAAATCCTCGCTCGGCCAGGGCCGTGGCAAATCCTGAATAGTACTGGTGACTTTGTTCTCCAATGACATCCTGCGGGCGACCCTCTAGGCCGTGCTGGCAAACGACAACCGGTCGTTGTTCGTCCGCTTTAATGCCAGTTGGCAGTGTCAATAATCCGTATGCGATCACATCATCAAATACGTCAAGCACAACTTCATAACGCGACCATTTATCGTTTTTTTCGATTAAGCGTGATCGTGCGTTCAATGGCAAAAGATCGAGTTCAAAATGACCAATTGTTTCCTCGCGAAAATAATCTCGATACCACTCTGCTGACTTTTCATAAGCTGCTACGGAACTTGTGTCGAGTTTATTCATAAAGTCTTTTCGCACAAAATGGCTTTCCGATAGTAGCCATTGGTTATGTTGGTCAATTTCACGCATTTGTGTAGCTTCGCGTTGCTTGGCATCGCCTTGATTGTCCGATACTGTTAAATCAACAGGCTCCACCGACCATTTTGCAGTTTGACCGAGGTCTTGGGCAAACTGTCTCAGTGAGTTAGGGCTGCCGAAATCGCCTTGACCATCTTTTGTCGCGATGAGATTGAACGGTGTTAAATTTGGTGCGCCGATAAGTTCAATGGCGCGATCCATTTCAGCAGAGACTGCTGACAGCAAGGGCGAAGCTAGTTTTGCTGGAGCTCCACCATTTCCCGCTAATTCCAATTTCGGACCCGCGGCAGCTTCGACGACTAGTTTTCGGGGTGCAATGAGTGTTGCCAATTCAGCATCGCCAAACTGGTCGAGCAATGCATATACATTACGGGAAATTGGCTCAGACCACATGGTTTGTCGCGAATTAAAATATCCGCTTACGCAGGCCGCATCGATGCGCTCGTCGAGGGCGGCACTGTACAGCGATAACAAACCTCCTTCCCCCCAACCAATGACTCCAATGCTCGCGTCATCGTTGTTTCGGGAACTACACCAGTCTACCAGCGCCAGTATTTTTTGAACTTCATAGCCGATTAAGTGTCGCCCGAGGATGAAAGAGCTGCGATATAAAAATTCGCGGCTCGTCATCTTAGCGCGGCCATTTCGTGCGGCATACTCCCGGCTGATCAATGTGGGCACGAAAACCGTGAAGCCATTTTCGGCAAGATGTCGTGCGTATTGTTGTGAAACAGCAAGCCCTGGAACTAGCCCAGAGATCATTTCCGGAGTGTGATCAGCATCGGGAACAGCGATTACATACTTACCATTTGGTTTTGTCGGTTTTAGCATTAATCCAACACCATGGATGTTACGGATGACAGGCCAGCGAATTTTGATGGCCTCGAAGGCGACGCTACTTCCTTGCACTGGTCCATCCGATGTACCACCGATGACTTCGAGATCGTTAAATGCAATGCGGGAATCGACGACGCCGGTAATCTCCGCAAGTCGGGCTCGATTGGGTGCGACGGATTTACTGTACGCGGCAGCAGACGATGTGTCGCGATTCCAATATCGACTGCGGGCAGTAATTGAGTGGTCGAGTTGTTTCAATAAAAACCGATCTACGCCATCTACTAAGTGTGATGCGATATCGCCTTCGAGTTTCAGTGCCGCCGTGTTGGGAAGAGGTTGCGCGGTAATGTTTGTTGGTGTTGAGGCCAACAGGGTTGCGAGGGTTAATAAGAAACTGCGCATGGGATATTCCTGATTTGAAACTTGGAAAGAACAATGATTGTGATATCGAACTCCATTTGATTTTAAGGTGTTGGAGACCAACAAGCAAAACACTCCTGCGATGATTAACGCGATTATTCGCAGCGACTACACGTGGTCGACATGACGGATTGTATCTAAGTGGTTTATCAGTACTTCCCCAGAAGTAGTTTTGTCGTCGCTTGGTACAAGTGTTTTGATCATTGTAATTTCGGTTTTGCGGTCGACGTAATCATACCAATCCATATTGTTTGCCGGATCAGGCAACTTGGGAAACCAGCCGACGATTTCATCGATGTGTTGCTTGTTGCAGTAGTGACTTAATGTTGCGAGACAGCGTCTGAGTTTTTCTGAGGTGGGATTTTGTAGTGCAAAATCCTTGAGTACGGTATTCCCTTGAAAAGTTTGCAGTAATACATAACCGACTGTTTCACCGGTGTCATTACATAGCCAAAACCACTGGTCATCTTTATGTTGCTGGACGATGTGGTCCCAATGATCGTCGTTACGATGAACAAAAAAAGGCTTTCCCTGGAAGTGCTGTTGATAAATATTAGAAAGTATTTGGAGGTATTGGGTGCAATCAAATGGTCGTAACGCGAAAAAATCGCTTTCCGCAACGGACTTGTTCGGTTTGATACAAATGTTGGGAGCGGTGCTGATTTGATAGCCTAGCCGCTCATAGTAGCCCGCCGAGATATCCGAGAACAACAAGCTCCATTTAACGCCCGCCTGTTGTTCCGCATTTTCTACAAACTCAAATAACTGGGGCACAAAACCTTGTCCGCGATCTTCTGGTCGAGTGTGAACGCACCCGATAAAGATTGCTCGTTCAATGGAATTACCAAGGCCAAGTTCGAAGGGAAAGGCGCCAAGTGAGCATGCCACTGTACCAGCAACACAACCGACGTACCAAGTAGCGCGTTGATGATGACGCGAAGCCAAGCGCTGCTTAACGAATTCGTCAATTTGGGAATCACCGCCCCAAAATTCATGGACATTGCGGAATGCCGTCGCTATTTCAGCTGAGCTTGCAAGATGACAATCTAGTGTAGTAGGCATCGGGCTATTTGTATTTCCAGTATTCGTCAAAAAACCCTGCGTCGACTACCTTACCGGGCACAACATCATTGGGGGCAGTGGTGATATCGACTACGGCCCAATCGGGCAGTTTGGGATTTTGCAGCGAGTTGGTGCGATCGTGGCCTTCGCGGTGGGTTGGACCACTGTTGATGACAATATACTTTTCTGGTGCAGTTGGGTTGGGCGTTATTAAAATAGGTACGTGTGTCTGGGCATCATAATCTTTTTTGTTGATATGTAATTGCTTGGCATCCCATTGAATCACACCAGCTTGGGCCAACGAATATGAAAGCAGTTGTTTGAGTATCGAATTAGTTTGAAAATCACCCCATAGAATCAAATTGTATTTTAGCTGATCTTCCTTTGTGACGAATTTGTCTAGTTTGATGCGAGGTGTACCGCGGTATAGTGATCGCCATCGGGCAAGAAAATGTTGCGATTCAAATTTGATCCAACGTTCGACTTGGGGGCTTTGTGATACTCCGCTGGGCAATACCACCAAGAAAGGATCTAAAAAAGCATCGTCAATTGGGCCTTGTAGTTGTGGTCCCTTGGAAAGACCGGTGGCGCGGTGATCGCCCAGTTTCCAATTCCTTTCAACCTTCGTGAAAACGACCGTTGCACCGGATTGTTTTTCAGGCAGCGAAATAGAGTTGCCATCTATAATGACAGTTCTAAGAGGACCTGGAGGCCCAAATATTTTATTTTCGATTTGAAAACAATTGATATTTTTGGTTTGAATATCGACGACTCCATTATCACGAATCTTCCCATCGATGCGAGAGTCGAGCCAATGCTGAGTGAGTTGTAATGCTTGCACCCAGTGCATGCGGTTGTATCGCAGTGTTCTAGTTTGCAAGTGGACTTCTGAGGGAACATTTAGTTGGCCGGCACTTGCCGCTTGTTGCATCCGCTTCATAATGTCCGCGAGTGATTCAGGCGCATAGCGATGCCCCATTTTGGGACCAATGATATGTGTTAACGTTTGACCTTCTGTAATAAATGCCCGCTCCATGACTCGCGCTGCCTGTATCTGTTTGTCGATTTCACCACTGTAAGCGACAACCGGGACATTAAACAAATTGCGGACATACAATGGGATATCGTAAGTTCCCCATAGTGTTTGCACGTAGGGTGCTGGGTAGTTTTCGGATGCGAGTTTTATATATTCTTTGGTTTCCGCGAAGCCCGCGCCAGGTGAGACGGCGACCCAGCGGTCAGCATAATGTGCACCAACGTGCCAAGCTCCTGCTCCGCCCATCGAAAAACCCATCAACACGATTCGCTGGGCATCAATGTTGTAATGTTTTTTTACGTGTTCGATACATTCAAGCACGTCAATCTCACCGGCTGATTTAAACCCCATGCAATGCCGCCCAAATGGATGCACGACAATGGCATTGCTTGGCGCAATACGGCCCGCACGTGTCATCCGCTGGTGGATGAAATGCATGTTCGTGGTTTTATCTCCACGGCCATGCAACCAAACATAAAGCGGTACTGATTTGGTCAAATTGAGGTCTGCGGGGATTTCTAATCCGTAGGGTTGCGCTGAGCCGTCAATACTAGAGTAATAACCGCGGACAACCAGACCCTGAGCTTGGTGCCAATCCTGTTTGCCGGATGCTAGCAATGCGACTCGACGTTCTGCCTCAGTTAAAACCGTTTCAGCAACGGCGATTTGCCCCTGTGAATAGAATTCGGTGAATTCGACAGCTAACTCAACACTTTCAATAAGTGTTTGAATGTCGGCAGACAGGTTGACGGATTTTGAGGTAACATTACTCCGTACATCATGGATTACCGTTCTAGGGATTTGTGGCAAATGCATTGCAATGTTTAGGGCGGCGATCCTCGACTTAAATTTGGCAATGACGTTTGTGTCTACTTGGATACCTACTGGTGGAATCTTGCGAGCGATGGGTGCAATAGTCGGTAGTCCAGACTTGTCGTGTAAGACTATTGCCGCCGTGAGCTTAGTGCCTAAGCGACGGTGAAATTGGTCAGGCGTAAGTGGTGTGGGGATTTTGTCATGGGTGCGGGTAATCCACTTGTCGAGTTCACCACGGAGTCTTGATTTGACAGTAACTGCCGCCGGATCGGCGATAATATTGTTTAGCGAATAAGGATCCTGTTCAAGGTCGTATAATTCCTCGGCAGCTCGAGGAATTACAAAGCATTGCCTCTGTTGTGGAGTCAATTTTCCCTCGGATTCTAATTGTTGCATTGCGTTGTACGTCAAACTGCGGACGGCGTCGGCTGGCGGGGTGGCTGGGAATTCGGGAAATGAGTTGCGTATATAAAGGTATCGTTTATCACGAACGCTGCGTTCGTGTGCTGCGTAGTCATGCCAATTGTGTTCAGCAAAAACGTATTCTCGTGTACTTTGCCCCGCTGCATCTAATAATGGAACAAAGGACTTTCCTTGAAATGTATCCTTTTGGTTTGTGGAGTTATTGATTCCAGCAAGCTCGAGGATGGTGGGTGCGATATCAACACTGCTAACTAAGTTTTTGTTAATCAACCCTGTTTTGATATTATTGGGCCAATGTACGATGAAGGGAGTGCGGATGCCACTGTCGTAGAGAGTTGTTTTACAGCGTGGAAATGGCCGACCGTTGTCTGCCATAACTAAAATAAATGTGTTATCTAATTCCCCTTGCCGTGTTAGTTCGGCAACAACTTTGCCAACGTACTCGTCCATACGACTGACTTCGTCATAATATTGACCTAAATCGGATCGAGTGCGATCAGTGTCTGGCAAATAGGGCGGCACTACAATGTCACTGGGTTTATGCTGCTTTTCAATGGCGTTAGGTGACCAGCTTCGATGAGCGTCGTAGGAAGCGAACCACATAAAGAACGGTTTGTCAGGCGTTCGATTTTTTAGCGTGCTGACCCATTGTTCGCAACCACTAGGCTTGCCATTGGTGATCGCGTCAAAGTGTTCACGCGGGGCGGTACCAAGATGCCATTTTCCAGAAGCGGCGGTGTAATATCCAGCGGCTTTTAATAGTTGGGGGAAGATGATTTGATTAGCAGGCAATGGTTGGTGTAGTTCACCAGCACCAGTGGAATGTGGATAGCGACCCGTCATGATGCTACAGCGGCTGGGACTACAGGAACTCGTTGTTAAGAAGGCGAAGTCAAACCGGATACCGTTTTTTGCCAGTTGGTCAACATGTGGAGTTTGAATATGGGGGTGGCCATAGGTGCCATAATCATTCCAACTAATATCATCGCCGATGATAACGACAAAATTTGGGCGATCATCCGCAAGTGAAGTTGCTGGTCCTAACCATCCAGTCAGAGGTGAAAGTAAAACGGCTACTAGGAGAAGAGGGGATTTGATGAAAGAGGTCATGTGCACTCGTGTCGTTGTTGAGGTTATTTATTGTTAGATGGTTTGGGATCAAAATATCATTATACTTTAGATTACACGTGCGGGATGCTGCTGTGATAAAATGAAATATCTGTACCCACGACCACCAATATTGAAAGTTGAACCGTTGAACCCATCTTTACCTCGAGTTATTTCGGATGACAATTTATCGGATAATTTGCACGAGCTGTTGGAAGGAAAAATTGAACGACTTCCGTGGGCGACGATCGATGGCCCAGCGGATGATTCAGTAGATGGCATTTTGACGTTTGGACACCACGCTGTGACAGCAGCCCACATGGCGAATTTCCCACAGCTAAAGGTGGTTAGCAATTATGGTGTCGGAGTGGATCACATCGAAGTCGCCGCAGCGACTGAATTGGGAATTGCAGTGGGCAATACTCCCGATGTATTAACGAGCACTACGGCAGACATGGCATTGACGTTGATGTTGGCCGCGGCACGACGAGTTCGTGAAGGCGACCAATACGCACGATGTAGTGAATTTAAGGTGTTTGATCCAGCTTATATGCTTGGCACCGAAGTGCATCATCAAACGGTTGGCATTATTGGCTTAGGCCGTATTGGATACCAAATTGCCCGCCGCTGTGCAGCTTTTGATATGGAGATTTTATATCACAAACGGACACCACTAGCAGACAATCCCGCTCAACTGAACTTGACTTACACCAGCCTAGAGGAATTATTGAAAAGGTCGGATTTTGTAATTGTTATCTGTCCTCTCACCGATGAAACCAATGGTTTGATTGGTACGCAACAACTCGCTGCGATGAAGAACTCAGCCGTGTTAGTCAATGTTGCTCGAGGTCCAGTTGTTTGCACTGAGGCTTTGACTGTAGCACTTCGGGGAAAACAAATATACGCGGCTGGTCTGGATGTAACGGACCCTGAACCATTGCCACGCGATCATGAACTACTAACTCTCGACAACGTAACAATCACTCCGCACCTTGGAAGTGCTACAATGCAGACCCGCCGGAAGATGGCAGAGTTATCGGTTGTGAATTTAATGTTGGGGCTCGCCGGAGAACCACTGGCACATAGCGTTAGTTGAGTGTGTGATGAGGATAAGTACCCAAGGGTGGGCTCGCCACGAATGTAAAAATGAATCTTAAAACCCCACTTCTGCTTCTGACTGTAATGTTATGTGTCAGCACCACCGTTTTTATCCGCGCGGATGAACCGCTGGAGTTTTCCTCGCAACAGATTGAGTTTTTTGAAAATAAGATTCGACCTTTGTTAGTCTCTCATTGCATAGAGTGCCATGGAGCGGATGTGCAGGAGTCTGAATTGCGATTAGATTCTCGTGAAGCAATTTTCCAGAGTGCCGTAGAAGCGAAAATCGTCACAGTGCTTTCGTACGCCGGGGAGGTGAAGATGCCACCGGACGGTAAGCTATCAGACACTGAGATTGCAGTGATGAAACAATGGGTTGCCATGAAGCTACCGTGGCCCAGCGGCGAGAAATCCATGATTGTCACTGCCGCTACGTACGACACGATTCGACAGGAGCATTGGTCCTTTCAGCCAGTGCAGCAACAATCAATTCCTACAGTACAAGCTCAACAGTGGCCCGAAAACCGCTTGGATTATTTTGTTTTAGCGAAGCTTGAAGCTGCCGGCCTTACGCCCTCACCCAGAGCAGATCGTCGAACGTTAATCCGTCGTGTTATGTTTGATTTGGTAGGGTTGCCTCCGACGTCGGAGCAAGTCGCGCAGTTTGTCAATGATAAACAACCGAGTGCCTACGAGCGGATGGTTGATCGAGTATTGGCGATGCCTCAATTGGGTGAACGGTGGGGACGGCATTGGCTCGATATCGCTCGCTATAGTGACACCGTTGGTTACAACTTTATGCGTGAACGTCGGTTTCCGTTTTCCTATACGTATCGCGATTATGTTATTCGCGCGATTAACGAAGACCGACCGTACAATGAATTTGTGCAACAGCAACTGGCAGCTGACTTGTTAGAGCTTGAGGATAAACGAGATCTAGCGGCAATGGGGTTTTTGACCGTCGGGAGACAGTATCGCAATCAACAGTTGGACGTCGATGACAAAATTGACACCGTGACTCGCGGAGTACTCGGTCTGACCGTGGCTTGTGCCCGTTGCCATGACCACAAGTACGATGCGGTAGCAACGGAAGATTATTATTCACTTTTCGGAGTGTTTGCTAGTTCAAACAAACCCGCGGAATTGCCATTGATTCAGAGCGAAGAAGACACCATTGGCTTCGCTGAATTTAGCAAGGAACTGGCCAAATTCCAGGCCGAGATTGATAATTATGATCGAGGTCGCGCCGCTGAGTTTCGTAAAACATTTCGCAACCAACTGACCGAATATTGGGTCAGGGCAGTGGGAAATGCGAATGATGAACAAATCAAAGGGTTAGACTTTCTTACGGTAGAGTCGATTCATATCCGCCAAGGGCAGATTAAAGCATGGCGTGCGTGGTTAGTGGAACGAGCACAATTGGATCATCCTGTGCTCGGGATTCTGAAGGCCTTGGCAACGGTGGGGGACAAAGAGTTTGCTGCCGCAGCGATGGTGGTCAAGCAAAAGATTACCGAACTGGAAGAGGGCACAGAAACGGGACAAATAAATCCTGTTATTAAACAACGGTTTATCGCGACCCCCACAGTTAATAAAATTCAACTCGCACGTTTCTA
>JABHUV010000082.1 GCA_018658605.1 Planctomycetaceae bacterium
CATGCTAAGGCGAGTCACAAAATGACAGTGGCCGCCCATCGCTTGAATATTTTAGCCGCATTTTTCTTTCCCATTATCACGGTTACGGCTATTTTGGGGCTCGACATGCCGCGTGTGTTGCAGATTTTTGGAATCCAGTTTACGCCGGACACGACGGCAAAAATTGTACCGTTCATGTTTATCGTTTTGGTGTTGAGCTGCATGGGAATCGGCTGGCAATTGATGCGTAGTATCAATCGGTCACCCCGTAAACGGTAAGCGAAAAATAAAAATAGCAGCCTGCTGAATTGTTTAAAATTTATTTTGACATGCTTTCATCAAGGTTCAAAATCAAGCTACTGACCGCGGCGTAGGCTGCAAGTTCGCTAGGTTCCAAGTCAGCGGGTGCGGGGCGTTGACCGCCACCGGCAAGATATTGTTTCGCTAACTCAGGAGCAGCAACAAATTCACGTAAGCGATCTTGGAATTCAGCTAATAGAATTCCACTTTCGACATTTGTGGCTCGCCGCGAAGTTGCCAGACGGAATGCGTATTCGATGCGCTCGGTGGCCGCATCGCCTCCTTCACGGATCATACGTTCTCCGAGTACACGGGCGGCCTCGACGAATTGTGGATCGTTGAGCGTCACGAGTGCTTGCAGCGGAGTGTTTGTCATTGCACGTCTCGTGCGGCAGGCGGTTCTACCGTCGGCTCCAAGAATGCGAATATTCGCAGCTGGGATTTGCCGTTTCCAATAGGTATAGAGGCTGCGTCGGTATAATTCACTGCCAGTGCTGACGGTGAATTTTGCTGTCTGAGAGCCGATCGCGTTGACGCCGAACATTTCTGCAGGTTGATATGGGTGTACGCCCGGCCCACCCTGCTGATTGACGATTAATCCGCTAGTGCTCAGTACATGATCGCGTAGGAATTCTGCGGGTAATCGTTGACGGGGACCGTGAGCGAGTAGTCGATTGCTGGGGTCGATCTGAGTCAGGTTCGCGGACCGTCTGCTAGTTTGGCGATAGGTTGCTGAGAGAACGATATCACGTAGTAGAGCTTTGACGTCCCAACCCGAGGTTATAAAATTGGCGGTGAGATGATCGAGCAACGCTTGATGACTGGGTTGATCGCCTTGGGTTCCGAAGTCCTCTGATGTCTTAACAATCCCAGTGCCAAAGAGCATTTGCCAATAACGATTTACAGCGACTCGACCGGTAAGTGGGTTATTGGAGTTGGTTAGCCATGCCGCTAAGCCGAGTCGGTTTTTGGGTAGGTCCTCTTCGTAGGGCAAAATGGAGCCAAGAGCAGCGGTGGTTAGTTCCTCACCTCGTTGATCGTATTCACCTCGTAACAACAAAAAATTTGTCCGTTGTGCTGCTATGTCTCCGGCCACCATCGTCACGCTGGCAGCCGCATCGATTTTTTTCTTTTCGGCGGTTAGGTCGGTTTGTCGTTTTCGTTCAGTAGAAAACCCGGTCCAAGTTGCCTTGAATTGCTTTAGTTGCTCCGCTGATTCCTTGGGCAGCGTGGCTTTCGTCGCTGCCAACGGATCGTCTGAGACAGAGATTTTAAGTTTAAGAGGATTGCCGCTAGCGGGTGTTTTGTTAAAGCGGATTTTTAGTGCCAGTTGTTGTTTTGCAGTAATCGCATGTGGTGGTTGTACAGCGAGGATGACAGGTTCTGTGTCCGAGTTTTGCAATGTGATTTTCGTGTTGCCGGCAAGTTTTAACGGGGTTGGTTTAGTGGGGTTCCCAGCGGTGTGGATATGCATGGCTAATATTTCGATTTGTGTTGTTTGATTGCTTTGGAATTGTAGAGCGGTCAATTCTCCGGCAGCCACATTAAATGTCAGAGTGGTTTCGAGTGGTTCGGTACTAGGTTGCGCTGCCCCGGCAGGTAGTGTGTTACGAACGGCGGATTTTTTAAGAGTGCGTGTGGCAATGACTTGGCGTTGTTCATCGAGGATTTCAATAGAGATGTTGTCGAGGCGTTCTGGGCAACAGTCGGTGCGATTCCAAACGGTAACGCTGTCGATATCGATTGATTTTCCTAGATCAAGTTCCCACCAAGCGCCGCGTTGCTCTGTCGTGCATGAGCAAGTTGCAAAACTGCCGTTGTGGTTACCATCGATAGCTTTAGAAGCGGGCGAGTTTGGATAGTGACTGGATTGTGTCGCTTTTCCACTGGGAGCGATATTGATATCGTTTGAAAAGACTTGGACTTCCGCCATCGTCAAAAACTGAGTTTGGGTAGCGGAATGACTGATGCGGACATAGCGTCCTTGGTACTGGGGCTGTGGTTGTTGTTTTGGCAGAGGGTCAACTGAGTTAGCAGCGTGGTTGATAGCCACGAACCATTGATTTTCGAGTATCCAATGTTCGTTTTTGATTAGAGTGGGTATTTTCCAAGCGATAGGTTTGGCGACGTTGTCGAGCCATTCTTGGAAATCTGAAAGTAGCGCTGGTGGGGAAGTTTCCACCGTGGTTTTAAGTGTTTCAAGTTCGGAATTAATGGCCGCTATGCGTCGCGTTTGTTGCGATGTGAGACTGCGTAGTATGGGCGCCGTGGCACCTTTGGTATTCCCGTTTCCGACGAGGCTGTTGAAGAATCCGGCAAATTGATAGTACTCGCGTTGAGTCATTGGATCGTATTTATGATCGTGGCATTGAGCGCATTTAAGAGTGAGTCCGAGCATTGCTGTGGCTGTTGTATTGACTCGATCCACAAGGTACTTCACGCGGTAATCTTCTTGAATGATACCACCTTCGTTGGAGGTAGGGTTATTCCGCAGAAAGCCCGTGGCTGTTTGTTGAGCGACTGTGGCAGCAGGCAAAAGGTCGCCGGCGATTTGCCAGGTGATAAAATCGTCATAGGGTAAGTTGGAATTGAAAGCTTCGACAACCCAGTCCCGCCAAGGATAGATAGATCTTTCATGATCTTCGAAGAGTCCATCGGTGTCGCCATAGCGTGCCACGTCCAGCCATTCGGTTGCCATACGCTCACCGTAGGCAGGCGAATTCAAGAGTCGATCAACAACCCGCTCGAAGGCATTCTCAGCGTTGTCATTCTCAAACAAATCTATTTCAGCGAGAGTGGGAGGTAGACCGGTAAGGTCGAACGTGACTCGGCGTAGCCAACGTTGGCGGCTTGCAGCAGGAGCGGGTGGGAGGTTGTTTGTTTCGAGTTCTTGTAGTACGAAGGTGTCGATTTCATTGATGGGCCAGTGTTGTTGATTGATTTGAGGTTTGGGCTGATTCGTTGGTGCGATGAATGCCCAATGTCGTTCCCATTTAGCACCTTCACGAATCCAACGCTTAAGCAGTTCAATTTCTGAAGTGGAGAGTTTTAAGTTGGATTCGGGGGGAGGCATTCGTTGGTCGGGATCTGTAATGCGAGCGACGAGTTCACTAGCGGGTAAGTTACCCGGTACGATCGCTACATTACCGGTATCGGGCAATTCCGCGGTCGCGTGTTGTTCGATGTCCAAACGCAGTTTTGCTTCTCGAGTAGCGGCATCGGGGCCATGACAAGTGAAACAACGGTCGGTGAGAATCGGCCGGATGTGTTTGTTAAACGAAATGGGTTCTGTAGCGTTTGCTACGGACGTCAGGACCAAGATCAGTAGCATTGAGATAATACGCATGTTGTTTTCTATTTCTAGGTTATGCGAGAAGTGGTTTAACGACTTTGCCATGGACATCGGTCAGTCGGAACTGGCGCCCTTGGTGTTTAAAGGTTAGTTGTTCGTGGTTGACTCCTAGACAATGTAACATGGTGGCATTTAAGTCATGAATATGAACAGGGTTTTCCTGTACGTTGTAGCTGAAATCATCCGTTTCTCCGTAAACAACTCCACCCTGAATACCTCCGCCGGCCATCCATTTTGTATAGCACCGTGGGTGATGGTCACGACCGTAATTTGTTTTGGTCAGTCCCCCCTGACAGTAAATCGTGCGGCCGAATTCGCCACCCCAAATAACGAGCGTGTCTTCCAGCATGCCACGCTGTTTTAGGTCGTTAATCAGTGCGGCGCAAGGTTGGTCAATGATTCCGCATTGACGGCGGATGTCTTTCGGAAGATTCCCATGCTGATCCCATTGGCGAATGAACACCTGAGTGAATCGCACATCTCGTTCTGCGAGCCGACGGGCCAATAGGCAGTTTGCGGCAAACGTGCCAGGTTTCATGACATCCGGCCCGTACATGTCCAGTGTGGACTGTGTCTCACCGGAGATATCAGTCAGTTCCGGTACGGATGTCTGCATCCGGTAGGCCATTTCATACTGGGCGATACGCGATTGGATTTCCGGGTCGCCCACATCGTCGAAACGATCCTGATTCAGCAGCGCCAGTTTGTCCAGCATTTTTCGCCGCGTCTTGCTGGAAATTCCTTTTGGATTAGAGAGGTACAGTACAGGATCGCCGGTTGATCTTAGTGAAACTCCTTGATGTCGGGTGGAGAGCCAGCCTGACCCCCACAGACGGGCATACAGTGCCTGACCGCCAAACCCACCGTTCACGGTTGAGTGGAGGACCACAAAGGCTGGAAGATTTTCATTCATACTACCTAAACCATACGAGAGCCAGGCACCGGTACTGGGTCGACCAGGCAGTTGGCTGCCGGTTTGAATGTAGGTAATGGCCGGGTCATGATTAATTGCTTCGGTATTGACGGTTCTGATGACGGCCAAATCGTCGATGACACCTGCTGTATGAGGAAGGAGTTCGCTGATCCATGCGCCGTGTTGACCATGCTGTTTGAATTGAAAAGTCGAGGGAGCGATGGGAAATCGTTTTTGCCCGGAAGTCATGGTGGTTATTCGTTGGCCGTTACGTACCGAATCGGGTAAGTCCTTGTCGTACCACTCTTGCATCTTCGGTTTGTAATCCCACATATCCAACTGCGAGGGCGCCCCGGACATGAAGAGGTAAATCACGCGTTTTGCTTTCGGTGCGAAGTGCGGTGCATCCAGAGCGCTGGTGGTTGGACTGGCAAATGCAGATGGGTTCATCAATGAAGTTAGCGCTGCTGCGCCGAGGCCCGTCGCTGCACGTCCGAAAAAATGTCGACGTGTTTCAATCAATTCCGCTTCTCGAATGGGATTCATGGTTTGTTCCTTTTAGCCCTTGGTCACGGTTTCGCTAAGATTAAAAATTAAATGGACAATCATCGTCCAGGCAGCAAGTTCGGTTTGTTCCAGAGATTCATTGTGATCGGATTCCCCGGTCGACAACAGCGATGTTGCAGCTTCAGGTTGTTCCTGGAATTCTGATAAATGTTCGTTGTATAACTGATGGATTAACTCAAGTTCGTTCGGTTTGGGGTTTCGCGCCAATATACTGCGATAAAGATATGCGATCCGCTGGTCAACCTGATCGCCTCCGTGGGTCATGACCAGTTCGGCAAATCGTCGCGCCGCTTCGATGAACTGGACATCATTCATCAGTACTAGCGCTTGCAGAGGTGTATTGGTACGGGTTCGTCTAACCTGGCAAGTCTCGCGATTTGGGGCATCAAAGATCGACATGGTGGGTGGCGGTACCGTTCGTTTCCAGAAAGTGTACATGCTGCGACGATAGAGATTTTCACCGGTGTCCTGCTTAAAGACGGACGTGTTACTACCGCCAAAACCGACCGGTTTCCAGAGTCCGGCCGGTTGATACGGTTTGACGCTTTTGCCACCGATGGTCGGTATCATTAATCCACTGATAGCAAGAACCTGATCTCGGATGACTTCCGCATCTAGTCGAAAACGCGATCCGTGGGAGATCAGTCGGTTTTGCGGATCCAGAGTGTGCTTTTCAGGGGTTACTCGAGATGATTGTTGATAGGTCGAGGACATGACGATCAGCTTTTGAAATTGTTTCATATCCCAACCAGACTCGATAAAAGATAACGCGAGCCAATCCAGCAATTCAGGGTGTGATGGTCGTTCACCTTGAACGCCAAAATCTTCTGAAGTCTTCACCAGTCCGGTTCCAAAATAGTGTTGCCAGTATCGATTGACCGTAACACGAGCCGTTAGGGGGTGGGTTGGACTGACCAACCACTGGGCAAGCCCCATTCGATTCTGAGGTGCATCGACTGGGGACTCACCGAGCCAGGCAGGAACGGCAGATTCGACAGCGTCTCTTTTTTCTGTATATTCACCTCGTTCTAGGACATAAGCGATCCGCGGCTCTTTACGATCTTCCATTACTAATGTCGAGGGAATCGCCTTGGCGATGACCTCCAGTTCTTTCTTGAGTTCCGCTTGCTTTTGATTAGGGGGAGCCAACAGAGCCATCGTCACTGGATTCACATTTTCCAGATAGTACGTCATTAGTTGTTTCGTTTGTGCCTCATTGCGTTGATCCGCTTCAACGGCAACCAGTTTTTTGATGGGATCGGGGAGGGTTGCTGTGGAAACGGTTTTTAGAAAATGCTCCCATATTGCATACGATTCTTTTTGTTCAGGAGAAAGCTGTAGCGCACCCATCGCCCCGGCCTGATCCCAGTGGACGGTACCGCCGAATTGGGTAAAGGCCCAGCCATTTAACTTGGCTCCTGGTTTTAATCCGACGGTGGCCGCTGGGACTTCTAAGCGAACCCATTTTCCGACTTCCGGCAGGGGGCCGAGTTGTTTGTTAGATGCGTTGTTGCGCCCAGCGCCATGTGCTTTATCGGCTCCCCAGTAGGCTCGATGTTCCCAGGTGCTATCATTGAATTGAAGCTGAACGGTCTCCGGTGGGTTGTCCGGATCGAGATAGACGTAGGCGAATAGGATGTCGTTTTCAGCAATGACAAAAGGATCCGTTGCGCCAGTAAAGAAATGTTGAATCAGTCCAGTGCCGGTTCGCGTCGATGAGTTTTTACCGCTGTAGATGGGATGGTCTGGCCCTTCAACAAAAGCCCAGGGTCCCGGACTTCCTGTCGGTTTCGCGCCCGCTGGTAACGTATCATCAAACCAGATGCGATCCGCTTTTTCAAACGCTGGATAGTCACTCCCGGAGAATGAATCGGTATATTTGGTATCAGCCAATATTTTCTGAACGAGTTCTGCTTGTTGTTTTATTTCACTCGTGATTCGAGTTTGGTTGGATATTTGAGACTCCGATGGAATCTTGACGACCGGCGGAGGTAGCAGCGCGTTGCCATCCATGGCGCGTTCGGTAAGGCTGAAGAAATAGGAAAACAACTGATAAAACTCTTTTTGGCTTAACGGATCAAACTTGTGGTCGTGGCATACTGCACAGCCTGCGGTTAAGCCCATCCAAACCGTTGCGGTAGTTTCAACGCGGTCTACCGCATACCGCACATAGTATTCCTCATCGATGGAACCCCCTTCGCTGGTTGTTACATTGCAACGATTAAATCCTGTGGCGACTCGGTTTTTCAAGGACGGCGTGGGTAATAAGTCACCGGCCAATTGTTCTATGGTGAATTTGTCGAACGGCATGTTGTTATTAAACGCTTGGATTACCCAATCCCGGTAGGGCCAAATTGAGCGTTCATTGTCCAGATGGAGTCCGTGTGTGTCGGCATACCGGGCTGCATCTAGCCAACTGCGCGCAAAATGTTCACCATAGCGAGGCGATTTTAACAACCGATCCACCACCTGTTCATACGCCTCGGGAGAATCATCGTCTAGAAAGTTATCAATTTCTTTGACAGTGGGGGGTAGTCCGGTTAGGTCAAGTGTTAATCGCCGAATGAGTGTTTCCTTATCTGCCGAATTTTCAGGTCGCAGACGCAGTTCTTTTAGACGATTCTGGACGAATAGATCAATGGGGTTGTTTTGTTGCCATTTCTTGATTGGTCGTGGCAACGGGGAATGTTGAGGTGCTTCATACGCCCAATGTTTATTCCAGTCAGCTCCTTCACTAATCCACTGCTTGATCAATTCAATTTCCTGTTCGTTCAATGTTTTTCCAGAGTCGACTGGGGGCATTTTTTGGTCTGCGTCTGCGGAAACGATACGGTGGATCAACGCACTTTCATTCGGTTTGCCTCTGACGACCGGAAATTCCCCCGAGGGTAGCTCGCGGTAGATCGTTTCCAATTGATCGAGCCGCATATCCGATACGCGCTGAGCGGAGTCCGGTCCATGACAGGCAAAACAGCGATCAGCCAGAATTGGCCGAATCTGTTTGTTGAATGAAATGGGTTCGGCTGCGTTTGCCACGCAAGACAGGGCCATGATCAGTAGCATTGAGATAATACGCATGTTGTTTTCTATATCCAGATTACGCGAGAATTGGTTTGACGACTTTGCCATGGACATCGGTCAGTCGGAACCGGCGACCTTGGTATTTAAAGGTTAGCCGTTCGTGATCGATTCCCATCAGGTGCATGACGGTTGCTTGGAAATCATGCACATGGACTCCATCCGCTGCGATGTTATATCCTACATCGTCGGTCTCTCCGTAGGTGAAACCTGCTTTGATTCCACCGCCAGCCATCCAATAAGTAAAACAGCGAGGATGATGATCACGACCGTTGGCAGCATCGCCAAGTTTGCCTTGACTGTATGCCGTACGCCCAAATTCACCACCCCAGATGACGAGGGTATCATCGAGCATACCCCGTTGTTTCAGATCATTAACAAGGGCTGCTTGGGCTTGATCCACATCGTTACATTGTTTAGGTAACGCGGTGATAAGAGCACCGTGCTGATCCCAGCCTCGGTGATACAGTTGAATAAAACGTACTCCGCGTTCGGCGAGTCTACGAGCAAGCAGGCAATTCGCTGCGAATTTTCCTGGCATTTGGCATTGGGGTCCATAGGCATCTAGTACATGTTGAGGCTCTTGTGAGATATCGGTTGCTTCTGGAACCGACATCTGCATACGGAAGGCCATTTCGTATTGGGCGATTCGAGTGGCAATTTCAGGATCACCAAACGTGTCGATTTGCAGTTGGTTTAATGCTTCGATTCGCGAGATCATTCGTTTGCGGGCATCAACGGTTTCGCCGGTTTGGCTATTGAGATATAGCACGGGTGTTTTGCCACCACGGAATTGCACACCTTGGTGGACGCCGGGCAAGAATCCGTTACTCCACAGTTTCGTGTAAACGGGTTGGCTACCGGGTCGCCCGGTTCCGTTAGATATAAGAACACAGAACGTGGGTAGGTTGTCGTTTTCCGTTCCGAGTCCGTAGCTCATCCACGAACCCATGCTGGGTCGCCCTGGTTGTTGGTGACCTGTTTGAAAGAAGGTGACTCCGGGATCGTGATTGATGGCTTCGGTATGCATGGATTTGACGAAGCAGAGATCATCGGCAATCTTGGACGTGTGAGGTAGCAGTTCACTAATCCATGCTCGGCTTTGCCCATGTTGTTTGAATTTAAACTTGGAGCGGGCGACGGGAAATCCTTTTTGACCGGACGTCATCCCGGTTAACCGTTGCGTTTTTTTGACAAATCCGTTGGTGCTCCACTTCTCGGTTTTTTCGTCGTAGGTTTTAAAGAGCTCGGCGCCATGGTGTTTATCAACTTCGGGTTTGTAATCGAATAGATCCTGTTGTGAAGGAGCTCCGTTCATGAACAAGAAAATGATGCGTTTGGCTTTTGGGGCAAAGTGTAGTTCCGAGGATTGAATTTGTTTTGCCAGTGCAGCGGGTGCGAGCATGCTCTGCAGCGCCAGTGATCCTACTCCGGCAGCTCCAGCGCGCAACAGTTGTCGCCGAGTCACGACGTGCTTAAGAAATTCATTGGCTTCATTCATGTTCTTGGATTTAATAAAAGCCGCTGTTGTTTAAAAAAATTATACATGAATTACCGAAACTGCAGCGTTTTTAAAAGGGAACAGTCTCATCATCACTGTTTACATGTCGATTTCGAAACCTTTACGATTTTCGCGACTGAGGAAAGAGTTTGCTTGTTTGTCCCCGATGATCTCGCGTTTTTTGGGATCCCATTTCAGTTCGCGGTCCAAGCGGATCGCAATATTTGAGAGATGGCAAATTTCAAGCATTCTGTTGTGAGTCCATACATCGGAGATGGGTTGTTTGCGAGACTTGATGGAGTCGATGAAGTTTGCCGAGTGATTTTCACTGACTTTACCGCCATATACTTTTTCGATGGCCCCGTCTGGCAGCGGATTGGTTTTGAGCTCCTCAACTGGTTGACCGACAATTTTCCCGCGATTAACAAAGAAGCGACCCTTTGTCCCTTCAAACAAAATTCCATTATCACCGTCGCTTGTAATGAGTAACTCGACGTCGTTAGGCATCGCTGCGCGTACGTTGAACTTTGTGGCAATATTATACATGTCGTCGACGAGCGGGTATCCATCTTTGTAATCCACAGGCAAAGTATAGTTCAGTGGTGTTACTTTACTTGGACCAGTATCATTAGCCCCGATAGCCCAGCAGGCGATATCCACGTGGTGGGCGCCCCAGTCGGTAAGTTTTCCGCCAGAGTACTCGTGCCAGTTACGAAAAGCGTAGTGAGCGTTGCTATAAAGCGGTACGCCGCCGCCGTACCCTTTTCGCATTTCCGGTAGTGCACGATAAGGTACCTTTGGTGCGGGGCCGAGCCAAAAATCCCAATCGAGCTCTGCTGGCACGGGAACGACAGGTATTTGCGGGGAAGGCGCAAAGCCACCAATTCCACAAGTGATTTTTCGAACCGTACCGATGCGACCTGCGCGGACTAAAGCAATCGCTTGTAAGAAGCGTTGTCCAGATTCGGTTCGTTGCATCGTTCCAACTTGAAAGACTCGGCCAGTTTCTTTGACGACCTTTTCGATCAATTTCCCTTCGGCGATGGTCAGTGTCAGTGGTTTTTCACAATAGACATCTTTGCCGGCGTACATGGCTTCGACGGCGACTTTGGTATGCCAGTGGTCGGGTGTGGCAATCATCACCGCATCGATATCTTTGCGTGCAAGGATTTTTCGATAGTCTTTATAGGTATCGGGACGTTTGCCTTGTCGTTGTTGAATTCTTTCTGCGTTGGTACCTAGTACATTGGAGTCGACATCCGCGAGGGCGGCAAAGTCTGCGAACTTCAGTGTTTTTTGTGTGATCGCCCAACCTTGGTTTCGCAGACCGATCGTTGCAAAGACGGGACGGTCGTTGGCGGATTCAGTAGCGAGTGTGGTGCTGGGAGAAGGCAGTAGAAATCCGGCGGCGGCTGTCGCGGTCGAGGTTTGCAGAAACCGGCGTCGAGTGGTGGCCTGTGAAGTTAGCATGGGAACGAATTCCTTTGAAATTAATTTCAGGTGAGCTTGGTTTATGCTCCATTGTGGCAGCGTAGGAGATAGATTTCAACCATGTATGACCACGCATAAACACACAAACACAATTGTTGAGACTTGTAGTTTTTAGATAATTTGTAGTTCATCGCTAAGCCTTTGCTACAATGATTGTGGAAGGTGTTCTTTTTAATTTGGAGGGGTCACATATGAAATGTTGGATAGCAACGTTAGTGATGCTATTTGTCATCAGTGGTCTTCCTTCCGTGACGGCACAACAAGCGGAATCACCGCGACTTTGGAAAGACAGCAGCGGGGAGTTCAGTATTCAGGCAAAATACTCTTCATTTAGTGAGGGTAACGTTGTATTGCTGGACGAGGGTAATCGTGAGATAACGATTCCGTTGAAGAGTTTAAGTCTCGCGGATCAACAATACGCCATGAATCCGAGCGTTCCTAACAACCTAAAGTGTGTCGATTTATCGGATATGCGAGGGCAATTGCCTCTGGTTGCGGATCGAACGAAACAAATCCTCAGACGCAGTGAACCCTGGGAATTCAGTACATGGAAACCGGAAGCCAGAAAGGATGACACGGTGGGCTACCCGTCCGTTGTCCGCAACGACCGTGGCAAGAATGCGGATGGCCGGTATTACCTTTATTTTTCCCATCATGATCCTACCAGTGTGATTGCCTGTGC
>JABHUV010000283.1 GCA_018658605.1 Planctomycetaceae bacterium
CTCACGGCCAGATCGAACTTATCGATAGTAACCAAGATGGCAAGAAAGACTCGATCACTTACACCCCTAGTACAGACTTCCGCGGTGGTGATACGTTTGAATACATCGTCACCGACGCTGCCGACCAAACGGATCGCGGTAGTGTCATCGTAGTTACGGCTGGCCCATTACCGATCGTAGACGATTTTAGCGATAACCTTGCTCAAGATTTCTTGTTTGATAATTCTCAATGGCAAGTATCCGGTGAGCGTTTTACGGCGATTGCTCGAGAGGAAAATGTTGCTGGCGTTCTGATTGGTGAATTACTGCCACCCAATGTTGAGTTTAACGTGACGATGAATATCCAAGCGGTTGGTGGATTCAATCGTAATGGTTACTTTGTGTTTGATTATACGGACGAGTCGAACTACAAATACATTGGTGCCAACGAAAATGGCCGACGCTGGGAAGTCGCTGAAGTATCGGGCGGTGCAACGTTGGTTAGGGAAACTTTAAATGATACGATTCGCACTGGCCAAGACTACCAGATGCAATTGTTGATTGAGGGATCGAACGTAACACTGATTGTGGACGGTAATGAAAAGCTTGAATATCAGTTTGAGGAGAACTTGAATACGGGCGGATTGGCTTTGTATAGTAACAAGAGTAAAACCCACTTCGACAATGTAGAAGTTAAAGAATACATTGTTCTTCCAGTAGCGAATGATGACCGTGTTACGACAAAGATTGACACTCCAGTAACCATAGGTATTTTGGCTAATGATTACGCACCGAATGGCAACTTAGAAGTCACGGCATTCTCTCAACCAAATAATGCCACGGCGGCCTTAGTTGACACAAATAACGATGGGGACTTTGACTCGGTGCTGGTCACACCCACGGTAGGTTTTGAAGGAGTGACGACGTTTACTTATGATATTCGCGATCCTAAGGGGTTCACGGATACAGCAACGGTTACTGTAAGTGTCGCTGATTCACTATCATACACAGAAGATTTTAACGACGGCACGGCAGATGATTTTGCGGCTGTTGAAGGCACTTGGGAAGTAGTCAATTCTGAATACAGTTTAAATTCCCAAGGAAAAGATGGGATTTCGGTTTTGACCTTAGCGGAAGATATTCCGGAAGATTTCGAAATTGGCGTGACGATGAACGTAGCTGGGATTTCGGGGTTTTATAGAAACGCATTCGTTGTGTTTGATTACATTAGCGAGGATGACTTCAAGTTCGCTGGTGCACTCGTTGGTGGTGGACGTTGGGCAATTGGTGAATATGTAAACGGCTCACGACGTTTCTTGACTCGGACTGACGGCCAGATGGCAACTGATACAGATCTTGCCATTTCCTTGCTTTACCAAGGAAACACAGCGACATTGAAATCGGATGGTGAATCTGTGCTTGAATGGCAATTTAGTGATGCGGGTAACGACGGTAAATTTGGTCTGCTAGCAATTAATGCTCAGGTCGAGTTTGACGATTTCTATGCCAAGGCAGTTGATGCTGCGATGGGTGAATAGGGGCCACAAATTAGGCTCACGAATTTACACAAATTATACGTGTCCTGTGGCTCAGGCTATACCTGCGAGCGCTTGTCAGATAAAATGCAGGGGATGGTAGATGCATCTTATCCCCTAATTTTTTATTGAAAAATACGTTGAAGAATGGTTCAGTGGCAACAAAAAACGGTGGTCATTACCGGAGGTTCTGCGGGGCTGGGGAAGGAATTGGCACTGGCATTTCTTCAGCGGCAAGCAACTGTTATTGTCGTAGCTCGCGATAGTGAACGGCTGAAAAATCTAAAACGCATATCTGATGACCGTGTCCACACGTATCCTTGCGACGTTACGAGTGACGAGTCGGTCGACGAGTTAATGACGCAGCTTAATGCGGATTTCGATAAGATCGATGTGTGGGTTAACAATGTTGGTAGGAGTGAACGGGGTGAGGCTCGTGATACGACGGTCGCTGAATTTGAGAATTCGTTACAGATAAACTTTCTCTCGGCGGTGCGGTGTACCAATGCAATTTTGCCGTTATTGTTGGAGTCGCGTGGCAAACTCATCAACATAGGTTCCTTAGCGTGCAAGAGCGGGGGCATGTACATTGGAGCCTATCCTGCTGGCAAACATGCATTGGCCGTTTACAGCCAGCAGTTGCGTATGGAGTTAGCCGAAGATTGTGTGGACGTGTTGTTAGTTTGTCCAGGTCCGGTAGATCGCCGTGAAGCTAGGTCTGAGACTGTTCAATATGATATGTCAGATTCGTTACCGGCAACAGCGACCGGCCCTGGTGGGGGAGTGCGATTAAAGTTGATCGATCCACAACGACTCGCAAAACAGATCATTCGTGCATGTGAAAAGAACAAACTTGAACTAATCGTTCCACGTAGTACAAAACTATTGTTTGCAATTTCTCAGTTATGCCCACGGTTGGGCGATTGGGTGTTGCGAAAAAAGACAAATCCGAAATCTTAATCCAAGTTGATAGTGTTGTTTCTGAACTTGAAAAATGATGTGTGGCGTGGTTGTCACGATTTGTATTTTTTGCCACGATAAAATAAGCTCAGGCAAATACCCTTATCTTCCCTCCGTAATGCAGACTTAAGAATAACAACTAACAGAAAGAATCTCATGAGTGCGTTTCCTGAAATATCGAAAATTCAATACGAAGGCCCTGAATCATCCGACCTTCTTTCCTATCGTTGGTATAACGCGGAGGAAGTGATTGAAGGCAAGACGATGCAGGATCATCTGCGGTTGAGCGTGGTGTATTGGCACACGTTTCGGGGCACTGGCTTGGACCCTTTTGGCGCACCAACGATGGTTCGTCCTTGGGATGATGGCAGCGAGAGTGTAGAGAATGCCTGCAATCGAGCACGCGTGGCGTTCGAGTTTATGGAAAAACTGGGCGTACCGTTTTATGCATTTCACGATCGTGATGTTGCACCCGAAGGAGCATCGTTGGCCGAATCACATGCAAACCTTGATGCGGTATGTGCGGTGCTTAAGGAAGAACAACAACGAACCGGAATCAAGTTGTTATGGGGTACGGCAAACTTATTCAGTAATCCACGTTATATGCACGGAGCATCGACGAGTTGCAATGCGGACGCTTTTGCTTATGGAGCCGCTCAAGTTAAGAAGTGCTTGGAAGTGACACTGGAACTTGGTGGTGAAAACTATGTCTTTTGGGGAGGTCGTGAAGGTTACCAAACGTTGTACAACACGGATCTAAAACGTGAAATTGACCATATGGGACAGTTCATGAATATGGCTGTTGATTACGCGAATAAGATTGGATTCGAAGGCACGTTTCTGATTGAACCTAAACCCAAGGAACCGACGAAGCACCAGTATGACTCGGATGTGGCTGCCTGTATTAATTTCCTCCGATCGTACGGGTTGATGGAACGTTTCAAACTCAATATCGAAACCAATCACGCTACGCTAGCTGGGCATACGATGATGCATGAGCTCGATTATGCAGGGGCTCAGGATATGTTGGGGTCGATTGATGCCAACACTGGTGACTTGTTGTTAGGTTGGGATACTGACCAATTCTTGACGGACAACTATATCGCGACGCAGATAATGTTGGTACTACTGAAGTATGGTGGATTGACGTCGGGTGGAGTGAATTTCGATGCGAAGGTTCGTCGAGAGAGCTTTGAGCCGATCGATTTGTTTCACGCCCATGTTGGAGGAATTGATTGTTTTGCGCGTGGTCTACGGATTGCGGCGGCGATTCGAGCTGACGGCAAACTCGATCAATTCGTCACTGATCGTTATGCTAGTTGGGATACGGGAGTGGGCGCTGATATCGAAGCGAACAACCATGACTTTGAATCGTTAGAGGCTTATATGCTGGAACAAGGCGAAATTGCCGCAAACGTAAGCGGTCGACAAGAAATGGTCGAGAATTTAATCAACCAGTATATGTAATATCAAGTATCGGTATGATGCTTGATTCGTTACACAACCGACACGGAAAACAATAATGGCAACAACAGCGAAAAGTACTATCGGAACCCGTTCCAAAATTGTTGCGACTCTAGGTCCAGTTTCTTCGAGCTTGGAAGCGATCGAGCAATTAGTGGAAGCTGGGGTCGATGTTTTTCGTTTGAATATGGCACACGGAACCCGCGCTGAGCATGAAACCTCGATCGCGCGAATTCGCGAGTGCTCGGTTCGCCATCGCCGTCCGGTCGCAGTGCTTGTTGATCTTGCTGGTCCTAAAATTCGTTTAGGTGAATTGGTGCACGATCCGTATGAGTGTCGAGTTGGCGAAGAGATTCGTTTTGTTCGCGGAGAAACAGCTGATTGTGAATCGTCGTTTACGACGAACTACGGACGATTGATCGATGAGGTTAGTGATGGCGACCGCATTATGTTAGCCGACGGCGTGGTGGAGCTTAAAATTCTCGACGCTGGTCAAGATGAAGCGGTATGTCAGGTTATTGAGGGAGGCACAATCCGCAGTCGCCAAGGAGTGAATCTTCCTGGCGTGGCCTTGAGCGTACCGGCGATGACCGAGGACGATTTTGACAATGCCCATTGGGCTGCCGAGTTAGGCGCAGATTTTATTAGTTTGAGTTTTGTGCGTTCTCCAGAAGAAATCGTAGACCTAAAAAAACTCGTACGCTCGCACTCGTCGCAGGCGATGGTGATTGGAAAAATTGAAAAACGAGAAGCGTTAGAACGGCTCGACGAAATCATACTTGCTTCAGACGGGATTATGGTTGCCCGCGGTGATTTAGGCGTAGAAATCGATGTCGCTGAAACTCCGATTGTACAAAAACACATTATTCGCAAATGCCAAGAGTACTCACGGCCTGTGATCGTCGCCACACAGATGTTAGACAGCATGCAGAATTCATCACGGCCCACTCGAGCAGAAGCTTCGGACGTGGCTAATGCGATTTTGGATGGCGCGGATGCTTGTATGCTGTCAGGTGAAACGGCGATTGGCGGCTTTCCTGTTGAGTCCGTAAAGATGATGAATCGTATTATGGTTAATACCGAATCGACGTTGGAGCAAAGTGTTGGGAGCGGAGTACCAAGGATGGCCGAAGGCGTGCAGCGGGTGACGTCGGCGGTTGTGTTTGGTGCAGCTCGAATTGCGGATCGACTTGATGCGAAGCTAGTCGTTGTCGCCACTCGGACCGGAAATACGGCACGAATCAAAGCCAAGCAACGGGATTTCATACCTACCGTCGGTGTAAGCGGTGATGCGCAGACTTTACGACAGTTGTGTTTGTTCTGGGGTATCATCCCCGTGATTGGTATGCCCTTAGATGGTGGAGCGGCGCTGAGAACGGCGATAGAAGACTGGGGTCGAGCGAACGAATTATTGGAAACGGACGATTATATCGTGTTTGTTACTAGTAGCACATATGGCCCGCTGGGTCATGATGAGTTGTTTGTACACCAAATTGGAGATGCGGCTACGAACTAACACGAATGAATCTCGCTGATTTCGACGGCGCGATGTTCGGCAGCAGAGAGATAGCAAGCTTCGACTAAGGCCATGGTTTTTAGATTGTCTTTAGCACTGATGACGGGTTCTGTGTTGGTTTCTAGTGCAACAAGTAGTTGCGCCATTGTTCCCACAAACGCATCGGGAAACCAGACTTCGTCCCAGCGCGGTTGTATCCAGTGATCGCCGGTTGTGATGGTGGTGTAATCGAGCGTGCTTGGTGTTGGTGTGGGGTACTCGGGCCAGCCAATTGTTCCTTTGGCAGTGCCTTGCGTACCTTCGAGCCGCCAGTTTATACCGATATCAGCAGCTGCCCCTTCCCGAGCCGGTCCAGTCCAGACGTCATCCCAACAACTAGCTCGAGCGCCGGACTCGTATTCTAGAATATACAAACAGATACCGTCATTGTGTTGAAACGTTGTCCGTGGGTCTGGCCGGACACTACAGTAAACTCTTTGCGGGTCACCGAGCCAATAACGCATGGTGTCCAAGTGGTGAATCGACATGATACGAAGAGTTACCCAGCCCAATGGTTCTTGCCACGGCATCCAGTGAGGAATCGCCCGCATATCGATACTCGCAAACACGGGCTCGCCGAGCAGTCCTTCGTTGAGTAGGTATTTGCATGTTCGTACACTCTGGTCATATCGCATGTTTTGATTAACGCTAAGAACGATGTCGGCTTGAGCACAGAGGTCAACGATTTGGCAAGCTTGCTGGTAATCCACGCCTAATGGTTTTTGCGCTAAGATCCCCTGGATCTTATGACTATGTTTTACGATGTCGCGGATGACTGCCAGTTGCATATCTGGCGGCACGGCAACATCGACGACTTGGATATCTGCATCATTGAGCATCGACAGATACGAGTCATAGGCCGTGAGTTTGTGACGGTCGGCAACTGCCGCTGCATTTGCCGGAGTGCGTGAGGCAATGGCGACTGGATTGAACCCTGCTTGGCGATAGGCTGGCAGATGACAATCGGCCATGATAAACCCCGAACCGATGCAGCCAATTGGCCGTGACAAGTCTTGGGGTAATTTAGGTAAATGGGCGTTCTGTATCGCTGGTTGGTTCATGTGGCCCTGTCCTTTAGGTGTGTGGTATTCGCAGACCCGCATCCGCCATCAGATGAGATGTTGCCTGATAGGCCTCGGTCACCCACTGCACGATTTGATCAGGTTCCGGCGAGTATTCCAGTTCAATAGAGACAGTTCCCGGAATATTTAGTTCCCGCAATGCTGCCAAATACGGTGGAAAATCCACGACACCACGGCCCGGAGGAAGATCGCCATGTACCATGCCATCGCAGTCGGAGATATGCACATGGATTGCTTTGTCTTTCAATCGCAGCAACTCTTCGGCGGAATCACCCGCCAGCACAAGATGTGAGATATCGATGTTTGCCTTTACACATTCATGGTCGCAGTCGTCGATAAAACGCACCATGTTATCGACGTTGTTGAGCAATGAAAGTTTGAATGGTTCGAGTTCCAGGGCGATTTGAATTCCGAGGTTTTGGGCATAATCGCCGAGTGTTTGGCAATGTTGTACGGCCAACGCCCATTGTTCTGCGGGGGGGATGACTTCTTGTTGCCAGATATATTCACCAAGCACAAGTAGTAGATTATCGGCTTCATATTCACCGGCGAGATCCAGATATTGTTTCACTCGGTCCACATGAAATCGTTGGACGCTGGGATTGAAATCAATCAATCCGACAGCAACGCAGCATATTGAAGGGATAGGTAACTCGAGCCGATCGCACTCATTTTTTATAAAACGGCGTTCTTCGACGCTGGCGTCGAGCGGATCAATAAAAATGTCAACGCAATCAAAACCGATGTCTTTTGTCTGTTGCAGGCCATAAGCAACGTCTTTATCGGCTTGTACCCAAGCGGAGTTGATAAGACCGAGTTTCATCATTTTGAAGATTCCAGTTTCCAATGTTTGTGTTTAAGAACTTGGGTCAGAAACGCCCACATGTCAGCGGCCGCTTGGATTCGTTTGGTTGTCGGCGTACCGGCACCATGGCCGGCACTTGACTCGATACGAATTAGTACAGGTTCTTGCCCGCGATGAGCGTGCTGCAATTGAGCTGCAAATTTAAAGCTGTGGCCGGGAACGACGCGATCGTCGTGGTCGGCGGTTGTTACCATTGTCGCGGGGTAGTTGGTTTTTTCCGTGAGGTTGTGCAGGGGCGAGTATTTGATGAGATTTTGAAATTGCTGCTTATCAGCAGAACTTCCATATTCGCTAACCCATGCCCAACCGATGGTGAATTTGTGATACCGCAGCATATCCATCACTCCGACCGCAGGCAACGCTGCACCGAACAGTTCAGGTCTCTGTGTTATACAAGCGCCTACTAGTAAGCCGCCATTGCTGCCACCCCGAATTGCCAAGTTGGACGTGTTGGTGATCTTTTGGTCGATCAGCCACTGGGAGCATGAGATAAAATCGTCAAAGACGTTTTGTTTATTGTTGAGCATTCCGGCTTCGTGCCAATCGCTGCCGTATTCGCCGCCACCGCGTAAATTCGCAACCACATAGACGCCGCCCATTTCCATCCAAACGAGGTTCGATACGCTGAAGCCCGGTGTAAGTGAAATGTCAAACCCACCGTAACCGTAGAGGATTGTCGGGTTCGACCCGTCACGCTTCAGGTTGCGTTTCGAAGTTACGAAAACGGGTACTTGGGTTCCATCATTGCTTGTTACGAAATGTTGTTTCGTTTCGTAATCGCCAGGATTGAAATCAACTTTTGGTTGTCGGAAAACTGCTGATTTTCCCGTAGAGATTTCATAGTGGTAGATAGTTGAAGGCGTCACGAAGTTCGTGAACGTATAGAAGGTATCCGAATCTGACCGTTGACCGCCAAAGCCACCGGTTGAACCGACGTCGGGCAATTCGATCTCGCGCTGTTTATCGCCAGTTTCGCTGTATACGTAAACGCGATTCTGGGCATGTTCGAGATACTGAACGATAAATCGTTGCCCGACATTCGACACTGATTCTAAGGTATGTTTCGTCTGTTTGATGACATTGGACCAATGTTGTCGGTCAGGAGTTGTAACGTCGATCTTAATGAGACGTTTACGAGGTGCATCGAGATCGGTAATGAACCAAAAGGTCGAGCCATCGTTGCCAACAAAGCTATAATCTGCATCAAATCCGCTGATCAATTCTATGATGTTATTATTATCGTTGTTTAAATCAAGATAGAAAACTTGGTTTTTACGCAGGGTGCCTTTCCAAACGGATATGATCAAGTAATTCCCGTCTTCGGTAACGTAACCACCAAACCCCCATTCCTTTTCGTCGCTACGTTCATAGATCAGTTTGTCTTGTTCTTGTGGTTCCCCGAGCTTATGAAAAAACAGTTTCTGGTAATAATTGGTTCCTGTGAACTCCGCACCTTCTGCGGGTTTGTCGTAGGCAGAGTAGTAGAAACCGGAATTGTCCTTGGCCCACGACACGCTGGAGAACTTAGACCACTGGATATGATCGGAATGTTTCTTACCGGTTGTGACGTCGAGCACAAACCATTCCCGCCAGTCCGACCCGGCACTAGCGACAGCGTATGCAAGTTGTTTTCCATCGGGGCTGGGGACCCACGAAGCCAAAGCCTCGGTTCCTTCAGCGGACCATTGATTTGGGTCGATCAGAACTTGGGGTTCTGCCTCTAATGAAGCAGTGACATAGAGAATACTTTGGTTTTGTAGGCCGTTGTTGTGAGAAAAAAAATAATTGTCTTCCCGGTGCAGGGGTCTTCCAAAGCGTTCGTAATTCCATAGTTTTGTGAGTCGTTCTACGAGTGGTTGTCGCGTTGGTATTTGTTCCAGGTAATCAAAGGTAACTTTGTTTTCGGCAATAACCCACTGTTTCGTATTTTCGGCATCCGTATCTTCGAGCCACCGATAAGGATCTGCTACGGTTGTGCCGTGATAGTCATCAGTGGTTGTATCGCGATTGGCAATTGGGTACTGAGGAGTTGGCAAGGAAGTTTTCCTTTTTAAGTGATTAGTGATGTGTTTGATCTTAGATGCCGCAGTATCTGTTGGCTTGTGGGCAAGTGCGGTACTGGTGACTAGTGTTAATAAACAAGTCAGATTTAGAGTGACGGATTTCAATGTCATCGACTGATTTCTCGGTAGTGAATGGAGTGTTGGCTTACTGCTTTAATATAGCGTGTTTGCGAATCAAAGCGAACCGCCTGCCGTTTGAGCGACGGGCACCACACATGTGAAAGTTGTGTGGTGTTGTAATTCTCTGAGCTGTTATCGATGGGTGTGTCAGGCGTTTGTCAGGGGCGAGGTTGTAATGGCGTAAAAGTTATTTGGTTCAGGAGGTGTTATGATGAGCTCCTTGACATGTTTGAAACGTGAAGTTTGTCCGTTGATTGGCATTTTAGCATCAGCAATTCTCGGTATCCTGATAGATCGGTACGTTCCACAGTCAGCCGCGATTTATTGGGTCGTGATTGTTGTTTGTAGCATGGCAACGATTATTGGATTTTCACCGTGGTTAGGGAAAGCGTGTACGACGACTTTTATTTGCGTTGTCTTTGCATTGTTACATCATTTCGACTGGTGGATTGTGTCTCCCGACGAGTTTTCACGACAGTTGCCGCTCAATGGTGTGGCATTAGCGGCTGAGGGATCGTTGATGAGTACTGCGGAGTATGTGCCGGCGACTGAAGCGGATGTGTTGTCAGCGGGCATCTCCAAACCGAGGATGCAATTTTGGTTCCGCATTAATCGAGTCCGCCAGTTGGTGAATGGCCAATTCGTTTGGGTCAAGACAAGTGGTCGAGGGATGGTCTACTGCAGGATTTCACGCGCAGCGGATATTGTGCGATTTCGCAAGGATTTTCAACGAGGAAACGGCGTGACCGTGTTTGGGCGATTTCATCGTTACCAAAATAGGATGAATCCCGGAGGGTGGGATGCTGCTGAATTTTATTGGGATACCCGCCGTTGTTTTCAGGCACATTGCGACGCCCCAAGTGCGATTGAATTACGACCTGCGAACGCAACCTCTTCAATTTTAGGTGTGTTCGACTCAACTCGGCATTGGATGCTAGACAACCTGCAACGCCATTTGGACGAGCGTAGTCGTGTAGTCGCCGGTGCAATATTATTGGGTGAGCGCCATCAAATAAGTACTCAACGAATGCAGATGTTTATGTGCACGGGCACAATTCATTTATTTGCAATTTCAGGGTTGCATGTAGGCATACTGGCGTTGGTACTCACCTTTCCGCTACGTTTTTTTCCGCGGTGGCGAGGTACGGTTTTGATAATCACTGTAGTGGTGATCTGGGCGTATGCCGTTTTAACGGGTGCAAGACCGCCAGTGGTACGAGCATCAATATTGGTTTCTACATTTTGCATTTGTAGTTTATCGTATCGTGTGGTTATACCCGCGAATACTTTAGCGCTCGCGGGTATCATTATCCTCGTCCACAATCCCTCGTCGTTATTCCAAATTGGAACTCAACTGTCGTTTTTGGCGACAGCGGCATTGTTTGGTTGCCGTTCGTTGTTGCGACAAACCACAAAGTGGTATGTCCTAGACGATCAATCACTCTTACGCTTCACATTGCGGTTACAGCCTTGGCCTATTCGCTGCGTGTTTTGGTTTGCCAAGGCAGTCACTGTATCCTTTGCTTATACGCTTGCGATGTGGATTGTGTGTATTGCATTGGTCGTATATGGATTTCATGTCATCAGTGTCGTCGGAATTGCTCTCAATGTCATTTTGGTTGTACCAATCATGACTTCGTTCGTGTTGACATTATTACTCGCGTTCCTAGAACCAGTGCCGTTCGTTGGAACAGTACTGGGATGGTTATGCCAATGGTCTATTAGTCTGTTGGATTGGATCGTAACCACGACTGCTCAGGCTGAAATAGGGTATTGGTGGGCGGCAGGTCCGACCCGCTGGTGGTTGATTAGTTTTTATTTGATGCTATGCGGTATAGCGTTATGGTCGCGGATGCTTCGGTTGCAGAAGATCGGGTATGCATTAGTCGCACTTTTTATGGTACTCAGTATTGGTTGGTACCCACAACGAGTTGGATTCACCTCGGAGGGGATTGAACACAAATATTTGGGATTACATTTTATTGCCGTGGGGCATGGCACCTCAGTTTTGCTTGAATATCCCAATGGAGAAGTGTGGCTGTACGACGCTGGAAGTTTAACGAGGTCTAATTATGCAGGTCGCTTGATTGCCGATGTGTTGTGGCAACGTGGGCATAGCCATCTTAGTGGTATATACGTCTCTCACGCAGATTTGGACCATTTTAACGCGGTAAAATATCTTGCCGAGCGGTTTAATATTTCGATTTTTCGGACGACTCCACGAATGCAACGGCAACTCAGACAAGCGGCCAACACGGTGGCTATGGGAGTATTATGTACGGAACTTGACCGGCATCAGGTCGACATACAGGCGATCACTGTTGGCGATAAATGGTCGATTGGCTTGGCGGGAGATATTTCTGTATTGTCCCCACAGAAGGGTGAACGCCACGAAAGTGATAATGAAGCGAGTTTAGTATTGAAGCTTCAGTTTGGTAACCAGCGGGTGTTGTTGCCCGGTGATATTGAAGAGCAGGGAGTGCAGCGTTTAGTCGCTAGAGAGCAAGGTGGGTTTGAGATTATGATGTTACCGCATCATGGGAGCCAGCATAGTTTGCCGTTACAAATGGCAAATTGGTCAAACCCGCAGGTGGTAGTGGCTAGCACGGGGCATAGCAATTTGCCGCATCCAGTACGGAGGATTTATGATGCTGCGGTTGCTCGTCGGGAGGGTTCTGTTTATGTCACAAGCCAACAAGGAATGATAAGCGTCAAAATCGGTTGGGATGGATTTACAACCATTGTTGCAGCAGTTCCCTGAGATGTCCGCGTGCGCGATGCAGTCGACTGCGAACCGTACCGACGGACAAATCGAGTCGCTGAGCGATTTCATCGTAATCGAGTTCTTCAAGTTCTCGTAAAATAATTACATGTTGGTGGTCGGTTGAAAGTTCAGCAATGGCTGCTCTCAAGATAATGCGAAATTCGGAACTCTCAAATTTTTTTTCTGCAGATGGTTCTTCACTGGGTAGTGTCAAGGAAGTTGTGTCGATACTTAATGGTCGTTGTTTTCGATGGCGGGCTTTGGCGAGGTTGAATGCGATTCGATAGATCCAAGTGAAGAACGCCGAATCACCTCGGAAAGAACTTAAGTTTTGATAGGCTTGGATGAACGCTTCTTGGACGATGTCTTGCGCTTCTTCGTGATTTGCTGTGACAGGCAGCATTGCCCGCAGCAGTGGTTGCTGGTAGCGTTCAACAAGGTCACCAAAGGTGGCAGGGTCACCTTGTTGAGCGGATAAAACGAATTGAGAGTCCGAATTCACGTTGTGGAATCTTGGCAGCAAACGGGGAATGGAAGATTAGGAAGCAAAGCAAACAGAAGAGCTTGTTTTATTATATCTATTGTTCGTTACGAGGGGGTGAATTGTCAAATTCAATAGTCGAAATCATGTGAAAATACAAATGGTAGTGGCCCCCTCAACTACCTCGTTTTTTGGTAAGCTAGGTGTTTACTTGTTTTCGAAAAATTTGATGGATAATTGTATCTTGGATGAGAATTCTCAAATTACTTTTCGTATTATTTGCCGTACTTGTCATGACTGAGCCTTCGCTGGAATTACAAGCTGCTGATGAAACACAGCAAGCTGGCTATGACCGGCCGGTTCCACCCAGTAACCAAAGTCATAGCGTAGCGGTGGCGTTGCACGGCATGGTGGCAACGAGTCATCCGCTGGCTGCTCAAACCGGCTTAGATGTCTTGAAATCTGGCGGAAATGCAGCAGATGCAGCGATCGCAGTAAACGCGATGTTGGGTGTGGTTGAACCGATGAGTAATGGAATTGGTGGCGATTTATTTTGTGTCTATTGGGATAACGCGGCGCAGAAATTGTATGGACTTAACGCCAGCGGTCGTAGTCCTTATCAGGCGACACGATCACTGTATGCGGAGCGTGAATTAAAAGAAATTCCAATCAAAGGTCCTCTGACTTGGTCGGTACCTGGTTGTGTTAGTGGATGGCAGGCATTGCAACAGCGATTTGGGAGCCGTACTTTAAAGCAGTTACTGTTGCCAGCAATTGCTACCGCTCGTGAAGGTTTTCCCGTAACACAAGTCATCAGTCATTATTGGGAAAGTGCTGAAGGGGATTTGCGAAAAGACCCAGGTTCCGCAACAACGTATCTCGTCGATAGAAAGCGGGCACCCAAGTTTGGTGAGGTGTTTCGATTGCCAGCCTTAGCGGACTCGTATCAAATGATTGCCGAACAAGGTGCAGACGTGTTTTATCGCGGGACGATTGCGCAAGAATTAGTGCGGTTTAGCGATGAGGTTGGTGGACTGTTTACACTACGAGATTTCAATGACCATCGGGCAGATTGGATTGATCCCGTTTCCACAAACTACCGTGGCTATGACGTTTGGGAATTACCACCTAACGGTCAGGGGATTGCTGCTCTGCAAATGCTTAACCTGATCGAGCCTTATGATGTGTCATCGATGGGAGCGGGCAGTGCCGATTGGCTACATTTATTCACGGAAGCTAAGAAACTAGCGTTTGCGGATCGGGCGAAATTCTATGCGGATTTGGATGTAGTACCGGTACCGGTCGAGGAAATGATATCCAAGAAGTATGCGCAGCAGCGGGGGGCGCTTATTGATATGCAGCGGGCAAATCCTAGCGTCCCTGCTGGCGATCCTAAGTTACAGCATGGTGACACGGTCTATATTACAGTCGTCGATAAAGACCGAAATTGCTGTTCATTTATACAGAGTAATTACTACGGTTTCGGTTCGAAACTAACACCACCGAAACTGGGTTTTGCAATACAAAATCGGGGGGCCTTGTTCTCATTGGATGAAGAACATGCGAATCGTTTAGATCCTCACAAGCGTCCTTTCCACACAATTATCCCAGCGATGGTGACGCATAAAGGAAAGCCGGTGTTTTGCTACGGTGTCATGGGAGGCGACATGCAGCCACAGGGACACGTGCAAATTCTAGTGAATTTGCTTGATTTTAAAATGAATGTACAACAAGCGGGTGACTTAGCTCGTGTTCGCCACGTCGGAAGTGCGACACCTCGAGGAGAAGCGGCAAACGGTGTCGGGGTGGTGGAAGTGGAAACGGGGATCGACGACAAAGTTATCAAAAAATTGGAAAAACGCGGGCATACTGTCCGCCGCACTATCGGAGGGTTTGGTGGATATCAAGGCATATTCATTGATCATCAAAATGGCATCTTGCGAGGAGCTACGGAACCACGTAAAGATGGAATCGCAGTTGGATATTAAATCTTCAGTTAGTGTTTTCCGCTGGTCGTGACGGAGCGAAGGCATCAGGGGTTTTTGGGAATGTCGTATCGGTATGAGGAGAATAATGATGAACAATCGTCGTGAGTTTCTAAATGCGATTGCGGTATTAGGCGGTTTGGGAATGTGTGGGGTGGCGCAATCGTTAGAAGACGGACCTGTCGTACGAGTTGGTCAAATTGGGACAAAACATGCACACGCGAGTGGTAAGATTGGTACACTTCGCAAATACCCCAAATTGTATGATGTTGTCGGAGTTGTCGAGCCGGATGACCAACGGTGGAACCAGATAAAAGATACGGCTGCTTATAAAAACGTGCCGCGGATGACGCAAGAAGAGTTGTTAAATGTTCCGGGTTTAGAATTAGTGTGCGTCGAAACGGAAGTCAAAGATTTGCTCGCTGCTGGGCAGGCTTGTGTCGATGCGAACAAACATATCCATTTGGACAAACCGGCTGGATCAAGTTACCCTCGGTTCCAAAAATTGATGGCTACCGCAAAACAGAATAAATGCGTGGTGCAAATGGGATATATGTATCGATATAACCCTGGTTTTAAGTTTATTTTTAAGGCGGTTAAGGAAGGGCTGTTGGGTGACATCTTTGAAGTTGATGGAGTGATGAGTAAAAAGGTGAATGATGCCACACGTCAGCAGTTGGCGCGGTATGCCGGCGGTACAATGTTTGAACTTGGTTGTCATCTGATTGATGAACTGCATGTGGCTTTTGGCACTCCGAATCGAGTGACCCCGTTTGTACGGAAGACTTACAGCAGCAAAGACAAATTGGCGGATAATATGTTGGCTGTGTTCGATTATCCGCAGATCACCGCAACCATTCGGTCGGCTGTGCTGGAAGTCGACGGTTTTCGGAGGCGACAATTTGTAGTGGTTGGCAGTGAAGGGACGATTATTTTGCGACCATTAGAGGTGCCGAAGTTGGAATTGACACTCGAAAAGACACGTGGCGGCTTTGAAAAAGGGTCGCAGTTCGTTGATTTACCGATCTCAACTGGGCGTTATGATGGTGATTTCATGGAAATGGCTGCGGTTTTACAAGATCGCTGGAAATTTCCCTTTTCCTATCAGCACGACCTCGATGTGCAAAAGAGTATCTTGCTTAGTAGCGAAATACCGTTGACGTAGTTTTTGCTAATAGATGGTGCCGAATAAACGCGGAAATAATCAGCATTTGCGGTATCTTTCAGCACTTGCAAATCCCGAAGCTACTGCTAAACTCAACGGATTACAGATCCCTAATAGTATTGGGTCTGATATGCAAGTATCGAGTCTTTTCGTACTGGATTATTTCGAAAGCAATCGGAGACGCATTTGTTGGTTGCCTTTAGGGGGCTAATGGTTGGCGTTGCAGATTCTCGGGTAAAACTGGTACGAAGCATTGCACGCTATGCTCACTTAATGATTTTTGTAGAGTGATAGCAAGGAAAAACTTAGATGACAATTACAAAAGAGCGCAAGCAGGAATTAATTAGTGAGTTTCAAAAGTCTTCGGATGACACAGGGTCGCCGGAAGTACAAATTGCGATTCTCACCACACGCATCAATAATTTGACTGAGCACATGCGAGGTCACAAGAAGGATCATGCTTGCCGCCGCGGTTTACTAGCAATGGTTAGTAATCGCCGACGCTTGTTGGACTTCCTCAGACGGTTAGATCCACAACGATATCTTGATATTATTGGTAAACTTGGCATCCGAAAATAATTTCATTGCTCACGTGGCCATTGGGTTCTTTGCAGAATCGACCTATCGCCAGAGCAGTTCATATTTCAGTGTTGAAGTTCATCTTTTTTGTAATATAACGTCATGTTTGTTCCCGCAATTGTGCATTCTTTGTACAGGCGAACGATGGCTTGTTGAGATGTAGGAAAGACAGACAGATAGAAAACTATATTTTTGTGTAGGCAGAAGAAAGAAGAAATAGGAATGAGTAAGGTAAGAGTAGAACGAAAAATTGGAAACGAGATTCTCTCGTTTGAAACCGGCTTTATCGCCAAGCAGGCAGATGCCTGTATCATCGCACAATACGGAGAAACAGTTGTACTAAGTGCAATTTCATCAGGTTCGGGACGACCCGGCTTAGATTTCTTTCAGTTGATGTGTGATTATCGAGAACGAACAGCGGCCGCGGGGAAATTCCCAGGTGGCTTTATTAAACGCGAAGGACGACCTTCCACCAAAGAAACGTTGACTTCACGTTTGACAGATCGTCCCATTCGCCCGTTGTTTCCAAAAGGATATGACAGAGAAGTAATGTGCCAATCCACTGTCGTTGCCAGCGATGCTTTGAATGATGCTGATGTGTTGGCCATGAATGGAATTGCCACTGGGTTGTTAATTTCCCCATTGCCGTTCCAAGGTCAGATTGCTTCAGTACGTGTGGGCCGAATTGACGGTGAATTGGTCACTTTCCCAAACATTGAGCAGCTTGAAGAAAGCGATCTAGATATGATCGTTTCTGGAAGTGCAGAAGAAATCTTGATGATTGAAGGATTCGCTCGGGAAATGCCAGAAGATGATATGGTTGATGCAATTCTTTTTGCTCACAAAAGCATCAAGGAAATCTGTGAACTACAAGACGAATTTGTTGCACAGTGCACAGTCGAAAAACAAGAATTCGTCGTCAAAGAAGATGATGGGTTGTTTGATACTGTAAAAGGCAAGTATTTAGAAGATTTCAAAGCAGCACAACTGACTCCTGGTAAGCTTGCTAGTAAAGAAGCTGTGTCGGCATTAAAGGAACGCATTGTTGAAGAAATGATTCCAGATGCCGAAGCAGAGGATGCGATTTGTGCATCTGATTTACAATAAGCTCTCGGGCAACTGAAATCAGCAGTTGTACGTGAGTTGATTATCGGTGGTACTCGCCCAGACGGACGAAAACACGATGAATTGCGTAACATCGAATCTTATGTTGATGTAATGCCACGTGTTCACGGTTCTGC
>JABHUV010000310.1 GCA_018658605.1 Planctomycetaceae bacterium
GGGAAACAGATATTCGAGAAACTTGGACTAACCAGCAATGGTGAGGTGATCCGAAGCCAAAAGACGCGTTACGAATCAACCTACAACAGCTGTTTACCATGCCATGCTACCACGATTAATTCGGCTAAGAAAAATGGGGAACTCGAAACCATTGCAACGGAAGGCATCAGTTGCGAATCCTGCCACGGCGCGGCAAGTAACTGGCGCACCACTCACTACACAACGGACTTCACTAATTTAACGACATTACAAAAAAACAACCAAGGTATCGCCAACGTTGATAACCTTTGGCAACGCACAAACTCGTGTGTTAAATGTCATGTTGGCTCGGACACCGCGGAAGTCAACCATGATCTGATTGCAGCCGGACACCCCATGTTGAAATTCGAAATGACCGCCTATTCCGCACAAATGCCCAAACACTGGAAATCAGTGGCAGCAACAAATCCGACCGATAAACATCGCGAAACACACCTGTGGCTCATGGGGCAAGTTTCGTCGCTCACTGCGTCACTAAACCAGCTTCAACGCAGAGCCAACCAGCCATCAAACGAGACACAGCCAAACTCCCAACTGCACCAAGTCTGGCCCGAACTCAGTGAATCTAACTGTTACGCCTGCCACCATCAACTCGACCTATCCGACACTTGGCGACCTTCTATCACTAACCCACAATCCGAGCATAAGCATCTTTTGCCCGTCAATGACTGGTATGCCTTTGCGCTTGTAGCGATTGCCCGAGTAGAAGGCAAGGGGGGCAATAAGGCCGCCCACAATTTCGCCGAAAATTGGCAACTGCTTACCGACTCAATGGAAGCGACACTGTCGCCGGATCCTGCAGACGTTTCGACTCGTTGCAGCGCCACTCTTTCCGCCTTAAACGATTGGCTGGCACCTATGGAGCTATATAAAGAACAGCACCATCCGCAATACGACCACCAACGACTCCTGTCCTTAACCGCCACAATGATGCAAGGCAACGGCCTCAAGCACATCCTGCAAAACTGGGACCGTGCTACACAGACTTATCTCGCGTTATACGCACTTTCTAGCACCCAAGATGCAAAAGGTAATACTCTCGTCACCGCTAGCAAAAGTCTAAAAACAACACGTGACTTACTCACCTTCCCACACCACACAGATTATCGTTTCGGCAGTCCCATAAATTTTAAGGGCCAATTAGAACCATCCCAAGCAAATGCCAATAATCGCACAGCTATTCGTACAGAATTGCTCAAGATTATCAACCAACTAAAACCGCCCGTATCACAAGACAAATAGTCGTTTCCCAGGTTACCTATGCTATGAACATTAATCGAGTCTTTTCCGTCACCGTGATCACCGGCCTGTTGCTAGGCGGTGTCAATAGTTTTATTTGTCTGATTGCGCAACCCAAGTCTACTGAGATGGTCGCCAACGTCCATTACCAAGGTAATTCCAGATGCTATCGCTGCCATGAACAACCTTCTGAGTTCGATAAGAACACTGGTGTCACAAAATTCCTTGAGTTGACCGAAGCCAAGGATTGGACCACTCTGGATAAGCACGGGTCCGCCTTAATTAACGTAACCGAAACCCCCATCGGAAGGCAGATGCTTAGCCGACTAAAAATTGATGCCGGGGAAATTGAACATCAGCGTCAATGCACATCTTGCCACTCCAATCAACATTGGGTTGAAAAACACGACGACTATTCCGGGTTATCCGACAACATCATCGGCCGTGAATCTGGCGTGACTTGTGAGTCATGTCATGGCCCAAGTACGCAATGGGATCTTAAGCATTCCGATTCACAATGGCGTTTGATTGATCCGGTCGTCAAGACACAACATGGCATGACTGATTTACGCAACCCTGTTGTCCGAGCGGAGACTTGTTTCTCCTGCCACATAGGTAACGCCCAACAGGGAAAAGTTGTTACTCACGAAATGTACGCTGCTGGGCATCCGCCGCTACCCAGCGTAGAACTTGATGCCTTTATCAACCAAATGCCCGCCCATTGGAATCCGATAGGTAGCAAAAAAAGCTTCACCCACCGTGATCGGTATCTTGAGTTAAATAAATATGTGGAAGATGCCGGAATGCTCAACCGGATTGTACTTAATGCCCTAGTCGCCTACCGCACCTCATTGCAATTGATTGTTTCCATTAGTGCCAAATCCGACTCATACGCGTGGCCGGAACTTGGTGTGTACGATTGCTATGGGTGTCACCATGAGCTGAAAAGTCCAACCTGGCGGGGGCAAACGTTGCCAGGCGTATTGCCTGGTCGTCCGCAATTCCACCTGTGGCCAACGACGTTGATTGCGTTAGACGACGCGAATAACAAGAACCTGCAGGCCGCCGGCAGTCAACTCCGAGAACACCTTAACAAACACCCGTTTGGAAACGCCCAATCTATTTCTAGTGATATTGGACCATTGATCGCGGCACTGACTACCGCAATTGACAGCAAACTGGCGACGCCTTCCGCCAAAACCGACGCCAAACAGGCAATTACGGCGTTGTGTAAGTTGGCCGCTAAACATCCTGTTAGCTTCGAATCGGCGAGGCAAATAGCTTGGGCAATTCAATCCGTATATAGCAACAGCCAATTACCAGAAAACATTGCCGTAAACTCGGCACTTGAACAACTATCCAAGCAGCTGATGCTAGAATTTCCCGCGGGTCCCGCAGAGCCAACGAGCACCATTCAGCAGTCTACCCAAATCGCTGTTACCCTTTACGAACCTGCCCAGTTCCAGGAAATTGTCGCCAACATTGATGCGGCCCTGAATCCATAGCGGCCCCTGCGCACATGACCAGTTAACCACGGCAAAAACAGCTCCTGCGCATTAACATTTACCGTTCGTGGCGTCATTTCTCATTAACCCGCGAACCCTTTCCTGCCGATATTCACGATATACATGTCGTCTTTTTATCGGTAACGGATTACCACTTGTTTAAAGTCTACAAATATCGACAGCTAGTGCTAACAAACCTCATTCTTGGAGCTTTGTTAACATCCGCCGCCGTCGCTGAGCCTGCAATTGAAATCGCCACAATTCCAGTCGATTCATCGCCGACGGTAAGCCCCGCAGAAGCCATTACCGAATTATGGCGCAATATCCGCCGCGGCGTTGCTGAATCTCACCCACTCGCGCCGTCTGAAGCTGGGCTAACGCTCCTCAGTAAAACTAAAGCGGTGGCACTCGCCGAAAACAAGAACTGTGTCGCCTGTCACAAAGGCGTCACCGACATGCACAACGCCGATACAGTCCATCTTAGTTGCGTTGACTGTCACGGTGGTGATGCAACAGCCACGAAAATCGACAAAGCCCACGTGCAGCCTCGATTTCCAAAACTCTGGAAATCATCAGCAAATCCAGTCCGTTCCTATACCCTGCTGAACCATGAGGATCCTGACTTCATTCAATTCGTTAATCCTGGCGACTTGCGAATCGCCTCTCGCAGTTGTGGGAAATGTCATCAGAACGAACACTTACAAGTCAAGAAGAGCATGATGACGCATGGCTGTACGTTGTGGGGCGCTGCTTTATACAACAACGGTGCCGTCAAGATAAAGTACCCCCGCTACGGCGAGAGCTA
>JABHUV010000098.1 GCA_018658605.1 Planctomycetaceae bacterium
ATATCGATGGTTGCCTGCATGTTCACGTGGTGATGAGGAACCAACGTGAGAAGTTGTTGCAGTAACGCCGACCTATCTAGGCTATCGTCGCGTGCCTGTAACAAAGAGGCTACCAGTGGGGAATCAATCTTGTTCATTGACCGCTCCGTTTTGAGGCGCTGTGTTAGATAATTGCAGCCGTCGAAATAAAATATCTAGGAGACAACGTTCATCCCAGTTTTTACCTGGGTTACCCGATTTTATCGCTGGAAGAACTTCAAGTTGATGGCGGAACTGGGTTAATAATTCGGAAGTTACTCCTTTAGGGCTTGTCCAATTCCTAGCCATTTCAAAATATATTTTCAACGGTAACGGCAATCCCGACTTGGGCGAATTTGCCAGCACTTCTAGTGCCATAAGTTTATCGTTCCGGAAGATAGCGAGGGAAAGCTGACCCCGTTGAACTAGTGAGTTACCGGCGAGTCGGTCAGGAAGGCGATCCAAACTTTTCATCAATGACTCGACTGGAAAATCATGAGTTGCTAAGGACAGGCCGGTAAGTAGATAGACAAAATGCTGGGGAACACGAGGGTTTGCATTTTTAAGTAGTTGCCGTAACGCTTGATCATAGAGTTTTAGATCTTCAATCCAGGCAGCCAAAACCACCGCCCGATAAGTGGATTTTATGTCGTCGTTTGAAAGTAGCAGATCAAATGCGCCTTTGTGATCACCGGAAGATAACAGGGCGTAAATTAAATCGGCAATAACGAATTTTCGCGCCGCCGTGTCAGCAGTATGTGATAACTTTGATAATCTGAGGAGAAGATTATCAATATGGGGCCTCCACTGCGCGGGGGTTATTGTTGTGGAATACCGACGCAACCACGTTAATGGGTTAGATGTGTATATCGATCGGAATTCGTTATCCGATAGCATATTTGCGATATCGCTGTGCGATAGCTTTACTTGATGTTTCTGATGGTCTAGGCGGGAACCACTTAGAAGCTTCAGAAGCGTAGAAGAAGTAGGGTCCGCGTTAGCTTCCACGGAGTATTGGTATACGACATCATCGCCAGCGATAAGTACTAGAGGTCGTTCGTCCTTAACGACCAAAAGCGTTTCGCGAATCTCGCCGGGCACAGTTATTGGGGGGCTGATCTGACGAGCGGTTTTAGCAGACTGAATTGAAAATTGCGTATCATTGGCCCTTAAGAGCCAATCGTAACCTTCATGATAGGAAGTGTGAATGGTTTGGAAATCCGAGCGGTAGGTTGGAGCTGAACCAGCACTAACCAGCTCCACGATAGAATCATCGCGAGCTAAAATAAAATCAGATGCTCCGTGACTAACTATACTGCGTGTACTAAAACCCGAGTCGTCAAACCGACTGACAATCAGAGTGTTAACGTCCAGTTTCCACACATCGCCTTGGGACGTTGCAACCACCAGGTCATTTGAATTGGCGAGAAGCGTAGCTGCTACTGAATCGATGTCAAATGGAACGACGGTTCGTTTTAAAACGGTATTGTTGGGAGTGGATATGACTTGAACGAGTCGATTACCGAGGTTATCCGCACCCGGACCGATAGTTAAGAGCTTGGATGAATCATCGGTAAATCGAACAAATCTAGCGGGCAATTTATGTGCGGTTATTCGGGATTTATGGCTCTCATCATTAAATTTTCCAATGGTAATTGTACGGTCTGCACTACTTAAGGCATAATAGCCATCGTCAGCGATCGCAACGTCGATGATTTGTCCGGCAAATTCAATTTGCGACCCGCTCATCTTCAATGGTGAGGTGGTAATAGGGTGTGCAACCCGTTGCGTTATGACAAATCCATGCTCAGTGTACGCAGATAAGACAACGTCCTCGATGGGAACTTGAAAATCTAACTCAGCACCTAGTTGGCGAAATTGAGTTTCCGTATTCAGTTCGTGCAAAAACGTGTTGTTCGTTACAAAAACTACCGCTGACTGTGAAGCATTGGAACGAAGAAATGAAGGTTTGATTCCCGCCACCAGCTCGGTGGGCGCGAGACTTGTTTGAGCAAGGTCCCACGACAAAATTTGTCCAGCCGTTGTGACGACCGTGACATATTGGTTATTCGCAGATAGAGACAAAGAAGATATGGCGCCCAGATGTGATACTCCGTCATAAATTAGCTGTCGTCGCGAAAAATCATAGACTGACAACGTCCCCTCGGCAGTGCCAATTAACAGTAGGCGTGCGTCCTTGGAGAATGAGAGAACAGTTATCCTTGACCCCAACAATAACGGTTCAATGAAATCGCTCCCCGGAGCATTAAAAATGCGCACAGCACCATTTTCGGTGCCTAATGCAAATAACAATCCTGTGGGATGATGTGCCATTGCGCTAACGGAAAGACTGCGGGAAGGGTCGGGACCACCAGCCATCTTGGGACTCGGCGAAAACTGAGATGTATCCCAAGAATAGGAATGCCCGCTTTGTGCTGTCGTTACAACCTCTTTTCGAGTTTTAGAAAAATGTATGTCGATCACAGCCGACGTATGCAGCATCGCGTTGGACGAAGGAGTGAGCGTGTCTAATTCCCACAATTTCGCCGTGCGGTCGTCACTGCCCGTAGCAGCTGTCAAGAGGTCGGGGGATAGAGAAATGGTGGTTATGGGGTCAAGGTGAGCCATGACACTTCGATGGGGTTTCATATCAGGAAAAACGTAAGTGTTCAGTGCTCCCTCGCTCGTGCCTATCGCAATTTTGTTATTGGTTGCAGCTAAAGCAACCACTTCGCCGGAAATTGAGAGTGTGATGCGTTCCATGGATGCATCCGACATTGAAATCAGCAAAAGTTCCGAAGAAATTGGCTTCACGTCGGCTGTGCCAGCAATAACTAAGTATTGTCCATTGGGTGAAAACACCATGGCCGTTACGGAAAGGCCAACTTCCTTTATTGAGTGCAATTTCTTTAAAGCGTTACCTTGGAAAGTCCGCACGGCGGTTTCTTGCGGTGCCGCGCGAAGAGGCACCACTGCCATCGCCTTTGTCGTAGTGGAATAACTAGTAAGCAAAGGTGTATTAGAAAATTGCAAATATGTCGACAACTTGGGCAGGTGACTTCGAATAGCCATGATGCGGATCTGGTGCTCTGAAAGTATAATGGGGTCTCGCCCGATTACCTTTGCATGGTCGAGGGATAGGTTGGCCCAAGTCAACGCCGCTTGGAAGTCGCCAGAAGCCGCTATTTGCATGGCGGAACTAGTATACCCGGATTCAATATCTAACTGTCGTTGAAAGGAGAGTCCTTCCGTCTCGGCGCGCACCCTTTCAAGGGACACTCGATTCCTAATGGCTATCTCGGATTGACGATCAGCCTCGGTTGTTGCTAGCGTGGCTTTACGCTGTTGAGTTTTGGATTGTTCAGTGGCAGCAATAGCGAGTTGTCGTGCTAGTTGATGTTCGTTAATTGCTTTGGCGGAAGCGTTCGTTTGCAATTGAGCCAATTCCGCTCCGGCCTCGGCTTGCCGGCGGGCGTCGACGGCTGTAGCAATTGCATTAACCAG
>JABHUV010000366.1 GCA_018658605.1 Planctomycetaceae bacterium
CCAATGTGGACGAACACCGGCAGGGGTATATGCTGTTGGGCACGTTGTTGATCGTGAGTGCTACGGCCATTGTGGTTGTGGATATCTTGGTGCGCCGTAAACCCGTCGAAATCATTTCGTGTACCTATTTTGGACTTATCGTTGGGCTCTTTTTAACCTATATCATCGGTACAGCGATTGATCCAGTTTTGACATTCTCTAATAACGAACAACTTCGAGGGATATTGCGACTTTCGATTGCGATTCCTCTGTGCTACATCTGTATATCCGTATTACTACAAACAAATCATGATTTTCGGTTCATTATTCCTTATGTTGAATTTGCGAAAGATTACAAAGGGCTACAACCACTAGTGCTCGACACAAGTGTGATCATCGATGGCCGTATCATTGACTTAATTGCAACTAAAATATTTGACGGCAAGCTTGTTTTACCCCGCTTTGCGTTACAAGAGCTGCAAAATATTGCGGACAGTAACGACAAGATGCGGCGGACACGCGGTCGCCGTGGTTTAGACGTCCTCAAAGAATTACAATCGAATCCGGATATTGAATTGATTATTCATGAGCCGGAGTCGGAAAACATGCGTGGGCAACCAGTTGATATGAAATTAGTTTTGTTGGCACAAGAACTCAACGGTAAACTGGTCACGGGTGATTATAACTTAAACAAGGTCGCCACGCTCCAAGATGTTACCGTTATTAATCTCAACGATGTAGTGAATGCATTGAAGCCCGTGTTTCTTCCGGGCGAACAATTCAATATCAAAGTTGTCAAAAATGGAGAAAGTGATTCTCAAGGCGTTGGGTATTTAGATGATGGTACGATGATTGTTGTTGAAGGTGGACGACGGCACTTGAATGAGACGGTATTGGTTGCGGTAACAAGCGTCTTGCAAACAAGTGCGGGACGATTAATCTTTACGACTTGTGAAGATGTGGATCAACCATAACTTCTCAGCAGCAAAAATATTGTGATGGCGACACTCGACAATCTTCCATATGTGACTCCGCTGAGTACTGGTGATCCCAACAGTATTTGCATTGAAGGTGCGCGAGTTCACAATCTTAAAAACGTGAGTGTTGTAATTCCACGTGGGCAACTTGTTGTCATTACTGGTCCCAGCGGTTCCGGAAAAAGCTCGCTGGCCTTTGATACGTTGTATGCCGAAGGGCAGCGGCAATACATCGAGAGCATGTCCGTCTACGCAAGGCAATTTCTTCATCAAATGTCACGTCCGGACGTCGATACTATATCCGGTTTGCAACCGACAATCTGTATTGACCAGCGAGTTGGAATTCAGAATCCTCGTAGTACCGTGGCAACCGTAACGGAAATCTACGATCATTTGCGACTACTCTTGGCGCGGCTAGGTACGCCGATGTGTTTTGGATGTGGAGAGGCAATTCGGCAGCAATCAAAAGAAGAAATTCAAGAGGCATTAATGAGTATGCCCGAAGGTACCAAGGCGATGATCATGGCGCCGATGGTGCGAGGAAAGCGAGGGCAACATCGCGAGGTATTAGAGAAAATTCGTAAGCTTGGTTTCGTACGGGCTCGAATTAATGGTCGCGTATTTGACGTGGAGTCGTTTCCAGAGTTGGAGCCCAGAAAAATACATCAAATCGATGCCATTGTTGATCGTGTGATTATTCGGCCAAATGTTCACTCGCGTATCGGAGAGTCGGTCAAACTGGCGTTACAACATGGCGAAGGATTACTGATGTTGTGTAGTCGCCACGTTTCTGCTGACGCAGATGAATCTGAGGGCGAGTGGATAGACACTCTCTTCAGTTCACTGTATGCCTGCCCCAGTTGCGGCGTTAGCTACGAAGAAATAGAGCCGCGAACATTTAGCTTTAATAGTCCCTACGGTGCGTGTACGGACTGTACGGGGCTTGGACAATCTCAGCAATTTGATTGTGAACTGATTTGCCCTGATTTGTCTCTTAGCCTTGAAGCAGGTGCATTAGTTGTGCTGGAGGGAGTCACCGCTAAGCGTAAGGAAATGTATCGTGAAGAAATTACGGCGTTCCTTGAGACTAAAAAATTAACTTGGGATGTGCCGCTCAAAGAATGGTCGGCTCTAGAACGCAAACAGTTCTTTTTAGGCTTTAAAAAGAAATTTATTGGCATTTTGAATCTACTGGAGAAAGAGTATGCGACCACTACTAGTAAAGGGCGACTTGAACAATTGGCTTCTTATCGTGATATCGTTATATGCGCGCAGTGTGACGGTTCGCGGTTGCGTAAAGAAGCGCTAAGTGTTTCGTACCAGGGTTTAAATATTCATCAATTTGTGAAAATGTCGATCAACGAGGCACGGGAATGGTTTTCGGAATTGGAAATCAGCGAGCGTGACATGTTGATAGCAAAACCGATTATTGACGAGTTAGTTTTACGGTTAGAGTTTTTGTCAAAAGTGGGGTTAGGTTATTTAACATTAGATCGCTCAGCTGATACCCTTAGTGGCGGTGAAATGCAACGGGTGCGATTGGCCAGCAGCATTGGATCTAGTCTTGTCGGTGTTTGTTATGTGTTGGACGAACCCTCCATCGGACTGCATCAACGTGATAACCAACGGTTGATCGATTCATTGCGTGATTTACAGCAATTAGGTAATTCGGTCATTGTTGTTGAACATGATGAAGCGATGATGCGTGAAGCAGATCTATTGATTGACATGGGACCGCTAGCCGGTGAACACGGTGGTGAAATCGTGGCCATCGGCACGCCACATGAGGTTGAATCGCAAGAATCTTCGTTAACAGGCCAGTACTTGGCTGGGATACAATCTATCCCCGTTCCATCGAAACGGCGCCGCATATACAAAACAAAACAATTAGAATTGAGAGGTGTTTCGACAAATAATCTAAAAGATGTGAATGTCGAAATCCCGCTGGGTGTATTTGTTTGCATTACTGGCGTGTCTGGATCCGGAAAGAGTTCACTGATTAATGAAACTCTGGCCCGAGTGGTGACTAGGCAGTTGGGACAAGTGACGCCAAAGCCGGGGCCACACAAATCTCTAAACGGTGCTGAGCAAATTGACAAAATCGTTCGCATTAGTCAATCGCCAATCGGACGCACTCCTCGCAGCAATGCCGCCACGTACTCTGGTGTGTTTGATGAAATTCGTAAAGTGTTTGCAAATACTCGCGATGCACGACAACGAGGATATCGCGCCAATCGATTTAGTTTTAACGTGAAAGTTGGTCGATGTAGTCATTGTGACGGACAGGGTGTGCAGAAAATTGAAATGAACTTCTTACCCGACATGCTAGTGATGTGCGATCATTGTCACGGTGCCCGGTTCAACCGGACAACGTTGCAAGTTCGTTACAAAGGATTGAATATTGCTGATGTATTAGCATTGTCTGTGCGTGAGGCATTGGAATTCTTTGAGAACTTTCAAGTTATTTACCGAACCTTGACTTGTCTGAATGATGTAGGTTTAGGTTATCTAAAACTTGGACAACCATCGACGACATTATCGGGTGGTGAAGCGCAGCGGGTGAAGCTAGCAACTCATTTAGCGAAAGTCGATACTGGGAAAACTCTGTACCTGCTTGACGAACCAACCACAGGTTTGCATTCTGATGATATCCGGAAGCTACTCGATGTACTGGGACGTTTGGTTGATCGAGGTAATACAGTCGTGGTGATTGAACATAACCTTGATGTGGCAAAATCAGCTGATTGGTTAATTGACTTAGGACCCGAAGGTGGACAACTTGGTGGTGAAATTATTTCTACAGGAACGCCAGAAATGGTGGCTCAGTGTGAAGCGAGTTTTACGGGGGTTAGTTTGCGGCCTTTACTAACAGAAAACAATTAGAACGTGGTCTATATATTATGCTCAAATCAATATTGCTCGTTTCGCTTGGTGCGGTCGTCGGTGCGGTCGCGCGATATTTATTGTCCGAAGCGACCCTGCGGTCATTTGGTGATGGGTTTCCCTATGGAACTCTATTAGTCAATGTCATCGGCTGCCTTGTAATCGGTATTCTTGGCGGCTGGGGAATTCCAGACTTATCAGACACGACTAGATTACTATTGATTACAGGATTGCTAGGAGCGTTGACCACTTTTTCTACATTCGGGTGGGAGTCGCTGGAATTAATGCAAAACGGTAAAGTAGGCGTTGCCTTAGTTAGTATCGGACTAAATGTCGTTGTCAGCCTCGTCGCAGTTTATGGCGGCTATTTAATCGGACAATATTTTGCTCCGGAAGTAATCTCCTAGGCTTATGACCACGAATTGGCTTTTACCCGCTTGTCGAGAATGACTGTCTGCCATAGCCTGAAAGCTACAAGGGGCTTTATTGGTGTTAAAGTTAGTATAATTTGCGGTAAACAAGTCGTTTCTTACGCAATTATTCTGCAAAACCTAACGCCGCACGTGGATATTAGCTCATAATTACCTATATATGGTAGGAATAATGGACTTGGGACGTCATTAGTGGAATCATTAGTGACAGGAGAAAGATACGATGGCAACGGCCGCTAAAACGACTAATACTGAAATCATGACCGGTGCGAGCATTATTGTTGAAGCTCTCATTAGAAATGGTACGCAGGTCGTGTTTGCCTATCCCGGTGGCTGTAGCATGCCATTGCATCAGGCGCTGTTGGCAAAGAAAGATGTCTTACGCACGATATTGCCTCGGCACGAACAGGGCGGCGGCTTCGCTGCCCAAGGTGTTGCTCGTACAACCGGTCGCGCTGGAGTCTGTATAGCTACCAGTGGTCCAGGTGCTACAAATCTAGTAACTGCAATTGCGGATGCCAAGCTTGATAGTATTCCAATGGTTGCATTGACTGCACAGGTACCAACGGCTGTCATCGGAACGGATGCTTTTCAAGAGACACCGATGGTAGAGATCTGCCGTGGGATTACCAAGCATCATTATTTGGTTACGCGAGTCGTAGAGCTAGCTCGAGTCGTTAAAGAGGCATTTCATGTTGCCACTACA
>JABHUV010000255.1 GCA_018658605.1 Planctomycetaceae bacterium
ATCCACAAATAACGAATTAACAGTAGCTGCTCACAATCGCTACAACTGGTTTATCTGCTTAATTGACAGGTTCGTAGCTTTCTCAACCTCTCTCGCCGTAGCCCTTGGTACGCGCCGATAACAGAAGTACGGATATTCTCCGACGAACACTTTTTTTGTTAGCCGCGTGCATGGAAGCCTACGGATGATTTTTTGCCTCAAAATTAGATTATTCCCATCGGTCATAGCGACAACCATTGGAATACTAGTCGCTAGTCATGCGACAACCGCTGAGCCGACTGCGCGCCCAGTCCAGAATCGCCAACCTGTTATCAGCAGCGTCTGTTTACAAACCGCTGGAAATCTCATGGCGACCGCCGGCGATGATCACATCGTACGTATCTGGAATTTAAAAACGGGGACGCAGGTGCATGAACTGCACGGCCATAACGGCTGGATTCGCACAGCGAAATTCATCGGAAATTCAAATATTCTGGCGACCGCAGGCGACGATGGTCAAGTCATTCGCTGGGACTGTGTCAGTGGGCGACAACTAGACGTGCTACTGACACTTGATCATGCCGTTTGGCGTATTGCTGTAAACCCGCAAGCAACCCAACTAGCGGTCAGTGGATTCACTTCGACGGTGACCGTCGTTGATTTAGCAGATAAACAAATCACTCAGCAACACCAGCATCCCACATCGGATATACGCGGCCTAGCGTACACCACAACTGGTGACCGCCTTGCCTGTGGTGGCCGCGACGGAATGATTCGCATTTGGTCTACCTCAACCGGCGAACTACTTTCTACGGTGACAGCCCATCAACGGATAATCCGAGACCTCAGCTTTATCAAATCTGACTCGCATATCGTCAGTATCGGCGATGATCGCATCCTCCGTGTAAGCTCACTTTCCGCTGATCCAACGAGCAAGAATGCAGGATATTCCATCGCCCTCGCAAAACAACTTCCGTTTGCATTAACCGTCTGCGGCGATGCTCAAGTTGCCATTGGCAGCAGTGATAATCAAATTCACCTCTGGAATATCGACTCCAAACAACAAACTCGGATTTTTCAAGGCCACACCGGCAGCGTTATCGCACTAGACTTTTCACCCTCAAACAACGACCGCACGGGTCGTCTCGTTTCCGGCAGTTTTGATACGTCCATTCGCACGTGGCAAATAAAGACGAATGCAGAAGAAGTAATTCGAGTCAGTAAACAATCCACCACTAACCGTAAATAGCTCTATCATTTTTCCCTTTCCTAAAACATGTCCATGAAACGTTTATTCTCAAAATTCGCACGACAGTCTAAGCAGTACGCTGGATATGACCAACGCCGTGACACGGTGCGTTTGAGTAAATTCGAATTACTCGAGCAGCGTTGTTTGCTGGCCGCAGATCTACTAAATCTAGGGGTAGTCTACCATGAACGTGACCTCGGATCCGATCAGACAGGTGACACATTCGAAGTGACATTTAATGGCGGTGCCCAGAATTCCGAATTAACTCGACTCATCATCAACAGTGACCATGATCAACTCGGATTTGGCTCCGCAGATGTTATTTTTGATACGCAAGCCGGCGGACTAGGGGCAGATCAAGCCATTCCACTATCTGTAAAACAATGGACCGCACAAAATCCGCTGGCCACCCTGACGACACAGGTCAGCGATGGTGGAAGTTCAATAATTGTAACTCTAATGGGATTCCAAGCGGAAGATCGCCTGATATTAGAAGTCGATGTTGACGAAGTTGAGTTTCTGAACCCGCACGAGACAGACCTGACTACTATCAACTCAGGTATTGACCCAATCACTTCGGGCATCGAATTCCAAGGCGTTCGATTATCTGCTGAATTCTCCGCACCCGGCTATGAAGACACAGGCGGGATGACGCTATTTTGGAATGCCTATGATCCCGCTCGCACAACAAGCGGCCTCGACATTCCTGCCGACAACGCCGCTGGGGCTCGTGACCGAACCGCTGGCGCTTTCATCTCAATACAACAACAGCAATCGCCTTCCTCAATCAGCGGTTCTGTGTTCATGGATACAAATAATGACCAACAACGCAACTCAGAGGATTACCCGCTTAGCAATGTTCAAATCGAATTATGGAAAAAAGAAGCTGGAAGTTATGTTCCCACAGGGCAAGTCCAAAATACTAATGAATCTGGTGCGTATGGTTTTAGCGGCCTCGAACCCGGAACCTACGAAATCCACGAACAACAACCGCTCGGACTGATAAACAGCATTGCGGCGCCAGGTCAGCTCAATGGACAACCTAACGGTACAGTAAAAGATCTCAATACCATTACACAAATCGTAGTGACACAGGGTGGCCAAAATATCACAGAAGTGGATTTCGCTGAAACAGGCTACGCGAGCATCGCCGGATCCGTCTTCACGACGTTCAACAGCCACGATGTGCCAATTGCCGGCGTCGCCGTGGAACTCCAGTGTTCAATAAATCAATCATCCCAAATTCAATTGACTGACGAAAACGGCAATTACTTCTTTAGTTCAGTGCTACCTGGAATGTGTTCAGTCAGCGAAACCACTCCCATTGGTTTATTCGACGGACCAGAACAAGTTGGAAATATTGATGACCGCACCTTTGGTACTGCCGATGGCCTCGATTCCATCCACTCGATCTTACTTCGCAGTGGCAACCAGGCAGTCGATTACAATTTCTACGAACATCTGCCAGCGCAGATATCAGGAGTTGTTTTCCAAGACGGAGAGACGGTTATCGTTCAGAGTGATTTACAAGTCGCTGACGTTGTGGCACCAGCTGGAGAGCTTTCTATCAACGACCGACGACTGCACGGTATCGAAGTAACCTTAACGAATCTCACAACTGGTAAAATGCAACGGATGCTAACAAACGCTCTAGGTGAATTTTCATTTGAGGGGCTAACCGCAGGCACTTACCAACTCAATGAAAAACAGCCAATGGGCTTTCATGACGGCCTTGACCATGCTGGTACAGCTGGCGGGACCGTTGATGAGGAACAAGATCAAATAACGCAGATCGAACTAGCGTTTGGACAAATCGCAACGGATTATTTCTTCAGCGAGTATCGAGTAAAAATAGTCACCCCTGTCGAAACGGCAGAGCCCGCGGTTATCGAACCTCCTCGCCTACCACCTCCCGTTATCGAAATACCCAACCCACCGTCAAACCCAGTAATCCAAACCAACGGATTTGATGCAAACCCACCCATCAACGGTCAACTTAGTACGATCAGTAATCCTGATATATATATCCCTGTATTCGGCTCAGGACACACGCTAAATTCAACGCTGAACGCTTGGCACTTGAGTGTCGTTGACGGTGGTATGCCGCGCGGTGATATTTTACCACTGTCGACCATGACACCCGTCACATTCACTCGCGATACCGTGTGGGATGCAACTCTTACGAATAACGGAACGTGGCATGCAAAAACGCTGACAGGCACAATAATCGATGTTGCCCATTTAAATCTTGGAGCCGCTGGAGCAGTAGCGGTTGCCGCTGACTTTAACGGTGATGGAGTTGCGGAGATTGCCATGTACAGCGATGGCTATTGGTTCATTGACATCAATGGCAATGGCCGTTGGGATGACGACGATCTGTGGGCGGAGATGGGTTCGAGTGAGGATATGCCGGTCGTTGGAGACTGGGATGGCGACGGTAAAGACGATATTGGTGTCTATGGACTGCAATGGCCCGGTGATATTGACGCCTTGGCACAAGATCCAGGGTTGCCTGACTTAGCGAACCGTGAAGTGACTAAACCGAAGAATGTCCCACCGACTCGACAACTAGGAGCATCTCGCAGACGCCTCATGCAAACCACCGCCCGCGGTGATGTGCGAGCGGATGTTGTCGACCATGTATTCCAGTATGGCCGTGGACAAGAAGTTGCGGTGACCGGTGATTGGAATGGTGATGGCGTTGCTAACATCGGTACCTATCAGGATGGCCAATGGAAACTAGATACCAATGGCGATGGTCGTATATCCACTGGTGATCAAGTGGTTAAGTTTGGCCAAGCAGGCGATATTCCCGTAGTCGGCGATTTCAATGGAGATGGAGTTGACCAAATCGGGGTCTTCCGTGGCGGCAAGTGGCACCTCGACACCAACGGCGACCTACAGCGTGATCATATCGACCAAGTGTTCCAACTTGGCACAGACAGCGACCAACCCATCGTCGGTGATTTCGATGGCGACGGCATCGATGACATTGCTGTCTACCAAGCCAAAAAAGCCGGCTAAGCAATTTTTAACCACAAAAAATCTAACGGTAAACGCACGGTAGAAGCTTTCCTTCTAACCCCTACGAATTCTTCAATTCATCAGCCTCGGCTTGGAATGCGACAATTTCCGATTCGAGCCGAGCGACTTCACCCGGTTCATCATCCTGTTGCTTGGCACCGGCAAGTTGCATTTTCAGATTCTGCACCTTCTTGCGGACCACTTCCAATCGCTTCTTAGCTTTCTTGTTCATCCGCTTCTCCCCATTGTTTGTTTGCTTATTTCGTGCTAATTATCGTTTCATCTTGCGAGTCAACCAATGAAACAACCATAGCCGTCTCTTCCGCTGCAGCGCGAGGAACCACCCTCATACCTCCCGCCAGTAATACAACAATAATTGCTGCGTACATATTGATTTTTCCCCAGAACGCTTCCTTCTCTTGAAACTTCAGGGCCGCGTCGCTCTTCCCCGCCAACATGGAGCTGATATAAAAAATCGAACACGCTAAGACAAGTTTCAATGCGAGCAAACCATGATACATTCCACCTGGCTTGTCATCCGCACCAAAGATAACCATCGTATTATACAAACCGCTCAATAGTAAAAGTAATGCACAGCCCATAATCACTTTGGACCACTTCCGTTTGATTTGCTGCTTGACTGCGTTTTCTGGATCATTGCCATCAAGCGACGGGCACAGTACGAGCTGCGTAAAGATCGCTCCGCCAACCATCACGACCGCGGGAAGAATGTGCATCCAGCGGGAAATTAAAGAGATCATATCATCCATATTTTTTACTCCAATGAATCTGAAAGTTGCTGAAATACTGCTTGTGCTAATATTGCTGCGTCCGGTTTTGTTGTCGTTTCACCCGTGAGTTGTGCATCACGCACGACTGTCAGTACTTTAGAGAATAGCGGGCCTGGGTGCAGCCCCATTTCTTTTAAATCTTTTCCGTCGATCAACGGCGCTGGGTTTAATTGATCTAATGGTAAATCGAGCTTCTGCTGACAAAAGTCGACACCAACTGTGGATTGTTGGTGATGACTGGACCAGGCCGCCGCGATAGCAAGAGTTTTTGCCGCATTTGGGTTAATCAATAGCCTTTGAATTTGAGGCCATGGTGCAGAATCGGCGTTCATAAACTGTTCCACATGATCAACGATCCAGCAAACAGTACTAATGTCGTCATTGGACATCTTCATTTGTTTCAGACTAGACCGTACGTCACTCAAGATCACGTTTGGTGCAAGTATTTTATAGATAAGTGCTAATGTCGAAAGAAAATTGTTAGTGGGCATTGCCGCAGTAATTGCTAACAACGATTGCCAATTGGCAGCTTGACTTGATTCCGGCAATGCAAGGCCGGGCACAGCGTACGCTAAGACACCGGTGTCTAGCAGCAATTCCAACCCACGTTGGTAATTTTTCGACTCCAGAGTCTTCTGCAGTTCGACTAAAATCCGTTCGCGCGAAACTTGTTGCAGGTTCTCGGCAAACTGCTTCACCGCTGCTAAAGTTTCTGCGTGAATGGTGAATTGGAGCGTTGTGGCAAAGCGAATGGCACGCAAAATTCGCAGCTTATCTTCATGAAATCGTTCTGCCGGGTTCCCAATCGCTCGAATAACTTTGGCAATCAGGTCTGCTTGGCCATTCACAAAATCGATGACTTGTTCATCAATAGGATCATAGAACATGCCATTAATGGTAAAGTCACGGCGCAGTGCATCTTGCTCAGCATTACAAAAAATGACACCATCCGGATGACGACCATCGCTGTAATTAGCATCTTCGCGAAAAGTGGCGATTTCGATATTGCCTGTCGCTTTGGTGCCAATCAATGTAATGACGCCAAAAGCAGCTCCGATCGCTAGCGTTTTCTTTTTAGTGAAGACTTCCTGAATCTGATCTGGCAGGGCATTGGTCGCGATATCGTAATCGTGGGGATCTTGCGGGGGCTGTAGTTTCTGATCACGAACACATCCCCCAGCAAAATACGCAATAAACCCTGCTTTGCGCAGTTTCCGCACAGTTTTCACCGCATTCAAACGGGCTTTTTCAACATCGATGGGTGACGATTCGATCATAGACTAGAGCATAGCATTTACGCCAGAATTTGGAACCGCGAATAGCACACTTCGATGGTTAACCGTATCGCGGTAGGCTGTCGTCAATATCAATACTCCACGCATCAATACCACCGTCCATGCTTTGGCATTGTTTGAAGCCTTGGCTTAATAACCACTGCGTCACTTGCAAACTCCGCATACCATGATGGCAATACACAACGACGTGATCCTCCGCATGCGGCAGTAGCTCATCCACTCTTGCTTGCATCTCACTCATCGGTAGCAAGCGTGCTCCGTCAACCTTAACCAGATCCCATTCGCCTTGCTCGCGGCAATCCAACAGCACAAAATCTGCTTGCTCGTCTAACAAGTTTTTGACCTCAGATACAGATATTTCTAATGGCAATTCATCATTTGTCATCTATTAAAACCTTATCGTGGTAAAGTGAAGGCCTGCGAGCGGTATTCTTACCCAAGCAATGTTAAACATTCCGATATCCGGTTACAAGTATTCTGATTCCATATCATAACTTGTATAAACACAATTGTGATATCATTCTGTTTGGTACTATATGGCATGTAACTAGGCATAAACTATTGACATTTCCAGAACTTAAATTCCGCGGCACGTTGCGTCCGACCCAGCAGGAAGTACTGTCGGTCGTCCAACAACAATTGAGCGATGATCAGCGGGAATTCTATATTGTCGCACCGCCTGGGTCAGGCAAGACCGTAACAGGCCTTTATTTATGGGCTCATGTTTTCAAGTGCCCAGCTCTAGTCCTATCTCCAAATTCAGCCATCCAATCACAATGGCTAGCTCGTACAGATCTTTTCCAAGAAGGGGACTCGCATGTTAACCCTAGTCTCCTTAGTTCGAATCCTAAGAGTCCGTCGTTATTGACTTCTTTGACATATCAGAGTCTCACGCTGCCGAGCCGAAATTCATCGGATTTTGAAACAACAGCGTTGCAAACCTGGGTGGACCATTTATTAGAAAAAGAAACAGCTCGTAATCCGGATGAAGCAATGACTTGGATCACGAATCTACGAGAACAAAACCTTGAATATTTCCAAACTCGATTTAACACATACCTAAAAAAAGTCCGCGATGCACACGCAGATCTTTCTGGGGGTCTCGATACACTACATGCTAGTTCCATCACCAATCTTCGTGAACTCAAGAAACAAGGCGTACAGCTAATAATCCTTGACGAATGCCACCATCTATTGGGCCACTGGGGACGCGTATTGGAAGGCATCCACGAATTTCTTGATGAGCCGTATATCATTGGGCTAACAGCAACTCCACCAGACGAATCCGATCACGATCCCAAGAATTGGGAGCGTTACGAAAATTTTATGGGCGAGATTGATTTTGAGGTACCAATCCCTGCAGTTGTCAAAGAGGGCTATCTCGCGCCATATCAAGATCTATGTTACTTCACGCGTCCCACTGATGATGAATTAGGATACGTTTCCAACACGAACCAAGCGTTACTTGACTTACTTGAGATCGTTTCACTCGGGGATTTCGAAACCCAACGAATGTCTCTACCAGATTTCATCTATGACACACTCGACAAACGGATGTTAATGCACGGGCCTGCGAAAAGTTGGAGTGAATACGAAGAGCGAGCATCAAATTTTTCTTGGGACGGTCGAGCCTACTTGCGCAGTGTCGGCAGAGAGCTTCCTGCAGGAGTTCCAGCATTAACTGAAGACCAATTTGGAAACGTCGACGACCTACTCTATTATGTGACACCATGTTTAGATCGATATGTCAGACTTTATTTAATGATGCAAGACAACCCTAAGCTGCATGCGTTGGCACGGGAAATCAAATCCAAGCTGCGGATGCTGGGTATGCAAATCACAGAAACAGGACAGCAGCAATGTGCCTCACCGATTAGTCGCATACTGGCATATTCAAAAGCCAAATGTCTAGCGTTGCAGCCAATCTTATCAGCAGAAATGAATGTCTTGGGTGAATCCATACGTGCCGTTGTCGTGTGTGATTATGAAAAAACATCGGCGGTTACAGCGGACATCAGCCATTTACTTGACGATGAAGCAGGCGGAGCGGTGGCGGCATTTAAACAACTACTCAATGATGAGCAAACCGATCAATTAAATCCCATCTTGGTAACAGGGTCGACTGTTCTGGTCGATGATGATCTACGTGATAACTTTGATGCCGCCGCAAAACAATGGGTAAGCAATTCTCCGTATAAAGTCACTTGGGAATGGTTGGATGTTGACGGATTCTTTCTGATGCAAGGTAAGGGGTCGGATTGGTCACCTCGAGTCTATGTAGAAATGATTACGGAGTTGTTTCAACAAGGAATTACACGATGTTTAGTGGGTACTCGTGGATTATTAGGAGAAGGATGGGATGCCAGCAAAATCAATGTATTAATTGATCTGACCTGCGCGTCCACCCATACTGCCGTCAATCAACTTCGTGGGCGGTCGATGAGGTTGGACAAAGATGTCCCACAAAAAATTGCGAACAACTGGGATGTCGTCTGTTTAGCTCCAGAGTTTTTAAAGGGTTTGGATGACTATAAGAGGTTTAGAAAAAAACACGGGCGAATCTACGGAGTAACTGATGATGGTGTCATTGAGAAAGGGGTCGGGCATGTTCATGCAGCACTAACAGAAATCAAACCCGAAGGTGTCGAAAGCTCCGCAGCGATGTTAAATCAAGATATGCTATCACGGGTTCCTCAACGTGCAGCTGCGCGTGAATTATGGGAAATTGGTAAACCCTATTTAGGAAAAAGCCAAACGTCAGTGGAAACAAAGGTTGATATCAAACCACCAGCAATGAAAGGTCGAGGATTTCCACCATTCTGGTATGCGGAAACGCCGTGGGATGAGGCAAGTTTAACGTATGCAGTTAGTCGTGCTGTACTGCGTGCGTTAGTTGAAACAAACGTAATTACTACAATACGTGTCGAGGATACTGAAGAGCATCTCACCGTCAATGCTCGCAATGGTGGGTATGTCCGGGTGTTCATGAAAAATGCCGACGCCAAAACAAACCGCATCTTTTCCGAGGCAATCTCCGAGATCTTTGGCCCGATTAAGGACGCCAGATATTTGATAGAACGGCAAGCGGCTGTTGGTGATATATCGATGCAAACAAAACGCCCCCAATGGGCTAGTTATCTACCAGATTTCATTGGCAAGTATTTTGATTATGAAGAATTAGTGAAAGACCTCGAGATTCAATTAGTGATGGTTCACTGTGTCCCCACTGAATTGGCACGAAACAAAGACCGAGTGTTTATTTTTCTGAAGCACTGGAAAGAATTAGTGGGCCCGGCGGAAGTGCATTTTTTACAACGCACAGAAAGCCAAGAATTCTTACAAGCGGCTCGCCAGCAAGGATTGGTTCCAAAAGAAAAAATCCACCATAAGGAAATTTTCACGTAGGAGATACTGCTACCCATTGATTCGCAGAGGTCAACCAAGGATCGTTTTTCTTCGTTTTATGTTTTCGCTTAGCGTGAGCGAAATATTTCACTCGTGAGAACTTCGGTAACGGCTGTCCTCAATCCATAATCGTTTGCTTTGACGCGGGCCAGTATGTCATCAATTTCATATTGATCCAAGCGTTCCATGTTACGGCCTGTTGAATAGGCGAGCAGCGACTCGATCAAACTCCGTGCAAATACATCTCCCCGGGTCTCGGTAAGCACACGTTTGAATTCTGCGAAATTTGCATAGGACTCACCGGTGGATAATTGACCTGAGGGATCAATTGGCGAGCTCGACTGTCTGCCTTGGGAAACAGAATCCTTGGACCGCCAACGTCCGATAGGATCAAAGTTTTCAAGTGGAAATCCGAGCGGATCAATGTTGCGATGGCAAATATTACATGCCTTGTCTTCCCGGTGAATGGAGAGCTTTTCACGAATCGTGATCGCTGCACTAACATTCGAATCTATGGATGGGATTTCGTCCGGTGGTGGGGGCGATGGCGTTCCAAGAATATTCTCGAGGATCCACGCGCCACGTGTCACCGGTGAAGTATCGACGCCATTGGCACTAACCGTCAGAACACTCGCCATACCCAACAATCCGCCACGCCGCTGGCTCTCAGTCAGTTCGACCCGCTGGAATCCGTCGGACTGGCGCAGGGTCTCTCGGATCGGTAACTGGTACAATTTGGCGAGCTGTTTATCAACGAATGTATATTCAGCATTTAAGAAATCCATAATGGAGCCGTTCTGCTTTAGCAAGTTCTGGAAAAACAGTTGCGTTTCTCGCTTCATTGATTGGGGTAGGTTTTCCGCATAGAACTCATTCGCCGTTTTCCGGGGTGGTGGTTGATTCCCGAGATCTCGTAGATTGAGCCAACTGTCGAGGAAACCGGTTGCGAAAGCATTCGACCTTGGGTCGTTCAATAAACGCGCTATTTGGGCGGTCAACTGCGGTTTAGTTTGCAATAGCTCGTTGTCTGCATCTTCGTGGAGTTGCTGGTCCGGGGGCGCGGCCCACAGCGTGTAGGAGAGTCGCGTCGCCAGATCATGTGGCTGCAAGGTAGCGTCTGCATCTTCTGTAATCTCACTGAAATACAGAAACGAAGGCGAGCAGAGTATCATCTTGACTGTCGCTAGAGCTGCATCTCTGGCCGCTACGTCCTTGGCGAGCAATTCATTATGAAACCGCTCAATGCGTTGTCGATCAGATTCGGTTAACGGTCTGCGAAAAGCTTTACTCGCAAATTCCGCGAGCTGTTGTATGGCCTGATCGGCTTGGAAACCGGATTCACCAAATACGGCAAGCTCTTCTTTCGATCCACCAGGCTCCGAAATCGGTCCGCGAATCTTGATTTCCCCAATGCGGATATGCGGAAGAGCTCCTTCGCGAAGCAGCGCCGCGCGACTGACACCGTTTTTAGGATTCTTGAATTCGTCTTTGTAACGCTGGTTTGTCGCGATTACCGATGCACGAGACTCATAGGGTCCGTTCGGAAAAATGAATCGCGGCGTTTGACCAGCCTCAAGCCAAACGCGGAAATTCAGCCATTCTGGTTCATCGTCCGGCACGATCGCTTTGCCGAGCAACGGCTCAACCGATTGGGGATAATGAATGTGCCCCTTTGTTGCATCACCGGGCACGACACCAATTTGGAATGGTTCTGAAAAATCAATCCGAAAGATCTTGGCGTCGTAGTGTGTGTCTCGATGTAGCGCCTGCGCATTCACTTCGATATCGTAAAGACCGGAAACGGGGACACCCTCAAGGAAATCCTCAATGTGACCATAGCCACCTTGACGGGTGTCGGTATTGGGTTGTTCATAGAGGCAAAGAAAGTTGTAATTAAAAACACTCTTATGGGAACCAGATAGTTCCTCATATTGCCTGAAATTGTTTGTGAAGTGCCATTGTTTTTCCTCGGTCGGAGGTTTGCCAAGGCGAAGATCGACCATGCGGGATGCCGCCTGAAAATATTCGTCAAGCAGAAAACCAGACGTCACCAGTGTTTCGCCGATGGTGTCTATGTTATGGCTCGTTGCATCTTTGGGAAAATCCGCGGTCAAACCGAGAGTATCAACGCGGCGATTGAACAAGGCAGCCATCGTATTTTCGTATTCCCGATTCGAAAGTCGGCGAATAACGGTCCTACCGCCCGTAGAATCAAACCTCCCCCTTGCTTCGGCAATTGCTTCACGCAAATGCGTTATCAGTTTCACTCGCTGTTGGTCCTCTGGCTGAGATGTGTCTGAGGGTGGCATCGATTTTAAAGTCAATTGATCAATGATCTCATCAGCAGTGATTAGCTGGGCAACCGTCTTGATGGGAAGCTTGAATTGATCAAAACTACGTTCACCTTCCTGGACCTCATCGCCATGGCAATCTGCACAAAAGGTGCGGATGAATTTACCCACATCTGCCTTCTTCTTATCGCGTTCTGTTGCCACGGCGTTATCCGTATGCAGAGACCCGCAGGAGATAACCACAACAAGAAGCAATGAGTATCTGAGAACCCGTGGCATACTCATGGCATTCATAATCAAGAGAAGGTACCGGTGCTGGTGCCGAAGGATTCTGTTTGAACGCCCGTGCGTTGTGCGATGTCTACAA
>JABHUV010000256.1 GCA_018658605.1 Planctomycetaceae bacterium
ATGCTGCTTGCATTTCAATTTTTTTCTGGGGATCTTTGTCGTCATACCCCACCAAATGCAGCGTTCCGTGAATAACGTATAACAACAATTCATGCGCCGCTGGCCAACCATACTCCTGGGCAACCGTCGCTGCCATATCAGCGCTCACAATCACTTCCCCTTCCAAATGCCCAGCAGCTTGCTCTAACACAAAACTTATCACATCCGTCGGGTAATCATGCTGTAAATACTGAACATTTAACGCATGCATTGTTGCATCATCAACGATCGCTAAGCTAACTTCCCCTTTACCAATCTCCGCCTCATCAACAACGCCCAGCACTGCTGCTCGCAGCTGCTCACAGTCAACCTCATGCTGTGACTGTTCATTGGTAATGAGTACTTTGATCATGGTTTGCTATTTGTAGTCGCTAATCACTTTCCATTTTTGAATTCCATCAAGCAGTAGCCTGATCTGGATACTTCACTCGATGGTGTAACAAGGCTGTTTCGGTCTTAATCAAACTCGTTTGAATAATGCTTAATTCTCTCAGCGTCAAACCACATTCATCAAACTGACCATCTAACAATCGTTTCATCGCCAATTCCCGCACTAAGTGCTCGATCCTAGCCGGTGCGGGATCGTCCAGCGAGCGACATGCGCTTTCAACGACATCTGCTAACATCATCACGGCCGCCTCGCGCGTCTGCGGTCGCGGTCCATCGTATCTATAATCCATTTCATCAACTTCTTCAATTTCCCCGTTTTCCAATGTTTTAGCTTGATGATAAAAATACTCGACCAACGTTGTCCCATGATGCTGCATAATAAAATCAACTATTGATTCCGGCAAACGGTGCTTGCGGCCTAAATCAGCACCATCTTTGACATGCGATGTAATCACCAAACGACTCATCGATGGCAACAACGATTCGTGAAGATTACCTGCATCACCACCTTGGTTCTCGGCAAAATACTCAGGCTTGATCATCTTGCCAATGTCGTGAAAATAGGCTCCCACACGACACAACAATCCGTTAGCGCCAATCGCCTCCGCGGCAGGTTCACTTAGCGTCGCCACATTTAACGAATGCATAAATGTCCCCGGAGCGCGCCGCTGCAACTCAGTTAACAACGGATGTGCCGGATCCCCTAATTCCATTAAGCTGATGTCAGTCTGCACACCAAAAACCCACTCAATAATGGGTAACAAACCGGTCATAAAAAACCCAGCCAAGCAGACGCAAAAGCCATACCAAGCCGCACCTTGGAACAAATTTGTAATGTAATTCGCTTCAACAGCTGAACTGCCTAGCAACTGATCCCAAAAATCCAGCCCCGTCGAGCCAAACGTCTGCCCTGCGAGAATACTCACACCTAGTGTCGTGGCCAGTGTAATCAATCCCCCACCAAAACCGATCACGATCAGTCGTAAGCGTGACCGTAACCGACCCAACAGCAATATTGTCGAGGTGACGGCTGATATTACGATGATATACTCTGCCAATGTACTCCCAGTTGCCACCGCAACAATCAAAGCTACTGTGCTCGACAATAACAAGGCGGAATCGCGACGGTAACAAATAGTCATAACCATCGTAAACATGACCAACGGTATCAACTCGGCTCGCCAAGAATCGTTGGAAGTCGCCGTTGCCAATAATACAACAATAATGACCAATACCAACAACCGAACCAAGCTCTTGGTGTGGTTGACCAACGACGATTCATACACTGCAAGGTATACCCCGCACAATGTAAACAAAGCCAAGTACATCCCAAAATTTGCGAAGCCATAGCCCAACGCCTGCTCATAACGAGCTGAACGACCGCTGGTAATCTGAGCGTACTCCTGTCGTAATAGCTGAATATCGCCTACCCCGAGTGATTGGATTGCCGGAACAAGCATCTCACCGGGATGATAACTTTTGAACTGAGTCGCTACTTGAGAACGTTGGGATTCGCGTTGTTGATTTGATAAGGTAACGTTGTACGTCAACGTCACCGAGATCCCATTACCACGAATCCACGTGAGTAGCATTTCTTGTACAACCGGAGTGTCTGCTTGAGCAAACATACCTTCTTCAAGAGCCTTAGCAATGTGATCCGACAAGCCAGCATAAATCGAATCTCGATGCAATACCGCTACGCTATGCAACTCAACATTCTGCGGCTCCCCCGATTGAGCTTGCGTTAACACTTGAACCATATGCTGACTACCTTCGTCGATCTCATGTTCAAGTTCGAGCAACACTCCGTTGGCAATCCAAGGTTTAAATACAAGTGTAAGCGCCGCATCAAAACTACTCTGTCCTTGCTCGCTCGACAACAACAGCTTTAATTGGTCATAGGCCTGTTGTTCTTTTTGCTCGTTCATCGTCACAACCGCCGAGCTATCACTGGCTGCGTCGTGTGTATCCATATCGACGTCGGTCTTCGTATCGCCCGGAGTCTCTTCGCGTTGATCCGTTGGAACCAAGTCATGATACAACGATCGCCATACCGCTTGATCAAGCTCCTCAAAGGAAATACTGCGCCCTACAGCAGCTATCGCTTGTTGTAATAACTGCAACTGATCAGCTACAGCAAGTGGGTCATGATCATAAACACAGACCGCTTCGGCAACGGCACGCCGCTGACGTGTTTCGGTCTCGACTGGATCCTCAACCTGAAACGCAACCGCTGCAACAATATCTCGCTCGGGAATCATGCCAATACGATATGAAAACGGCGGCAGCCAACCAATGGTCATACCAAACATGATCGCCGCCGCAAGCAAACATAACACCAAATGCCCCCATGTTTTGCCACTACTAAGCGCTGCAGTGAATCTTTTGCGCAACGATTTCTGAGACACTTCAATCGTGAGCGTGCGCGCATGTCGTTTTCTATTAGTGCCGCCGGTGGTTTTCATAGTTTTGTCTTAGATGTATTGAAACCGAAGTCCTAGATTAAGCGATTTATCAAGAACGCCTATTACTGCGATTGTTGGTTGATTTTTCGGGCCGCGTTTCATACGCGGACACTATTTGCTGCACCAATTGATGGCGAACAATATCAGCGGCTGTTAATTCCAAACTAGACACA
>JABHUV010000257.1 GCA_018658605.1 Planctomycetaceae bacterium
GTCGGAAGTTAAAGGCGGCCTAGTATTTACTTGTAATGGTCGTGGTACCCGATTGTTTGCGGAACCCGATCATGATGCTGGGGTTATAAAAGAGGCCGTTGGTGAGATCCCTGTGGCTGGGTTTTTTGCTCAAGGCGAAATCGGTCCAGTCGGTGGCGAAAATCATATCCATGGGTATACGGCGAGTGTTGTGTTATTTGAGTGAGGTTTAATATGAACGCAAAGAAAAAAAATATTTGGTTTTCCGCGCTTGCCGTTTTGTTCGTCGCAACGACTGTCGTTGGATTCGAGATAGTCGAAGATCAATCCCGCGGTAAGAAAGCACTCGCGGCCCTGCAAGATTATGTGGGAACATGGAAAGGGGCTGGCCAAGTGCGACGTGGCTCAACACAGGGAGCTTGGATTGAAGAGAGTGAATGGGTTTGGCAATTTGATAAACAGAGTGCAGCCATTGTACAGAAAAGCGCTAAGGGTAAGTTTGTGACGCAATTAGAACTGCGAGCTGCTGAAAAACCGGGTGCGTTTGTAGCAATGGCAAAAACACCCCAAGGTGCTGTGCTTCAATTTGCGGGCGAGCTTGACGACAGTGGTCGTTTGGTTCTAGTGAACAAGGATCCCCAGAATCAAGTGGTGGGTCGTATATCGATTCGTACGGTAGCCGCCGGCAAACGCATGATTGTGATGTATGAAAAACGATTAACTGGAACGCTGTATGCGCGATTGGGCGAGTTAGGGTCGACTCGTAAAGGTAGTATGTTCGGCGGCGGCGCTACGATGATAGAGTGTATTGTATCAGGCGGCAAAGGCACTATTCCCGTAACGTATAACGGAAAGACGTATTACGTTTGCTGCAGCGGGTGTCGAGATTATTTCAATGACAACGCCGCTGAGGTTGTCGCAGCGGCTGCTGCGAATTGAGCTGGTAACGGTGTGTCGTCACACTGATAGCAATGTTGATATGCTCAGCAAGCTTGCGCCGCGATAACTAACGCTGGTTCGCAGTAACCAGCATTTGTTGTTGGTACCGCATTAGATTTGTTTGCAGTTGCGGCAGTAGATCTAACCGCTGCTGATTGGTTGCTTGTTTAATCGCCTGATTTTGGTGCACGATCGCTTTGTCATAATCTCCTGCTGCTGCCGCGACCATGGCGCTGGCAGCAGCATGCTCCGCAGGAAAACTATTGCTGTCGATACTCTCTAATAGCAGACGTGCTTGCCGAGGCTTGCGTTTGGTTTCATCTGTTGGAGCTGACATCGCAAGAATTGCCATGAGCTGCAATGGCACGTCGTCTTCATAAATAGCAAGTGCTGATTCGAGGTGTGTTTGCGCTCGCGAGAATTGCCCTAATTGCAGGTAACATTTTGTGACCGATGTGAGTCCTTCTTGATTGGCAGGCTCACGTTGGATAATCAGTAGAAATTGCTGTAACGCTTGCTCAGGTAGATTTTTTTCAAACAAAGCATCACCATATTTCATCAAAATGATGTGGTTGTTCGGACCTAGTTTTGCTGCTTGACTTAACAACTCTAACGCTTCGTCTGCGTTTCCATCCGCTTGTGCAATGATACCGAGGTTCGCGAGCGCTAGGGAATTCGTTGGCGCTAGTTCCAATGTATTCAAGAAACACTGTTTGGCATTCTCATTGTTCCTTAATCGCAAATAAGCGACACCGAGATTTAAATGCAACGAGGGATCGTCGGGATCAAGTTCAATCGCTTTAATATAGTTGTCGCGTGCCGCTGACACGTTACCATGTTTGAATAAATTATTGTCACCGCGGATACGGAAAGATCGCGCGGTGTCTTTTATTTTTTCGAGGCGTACTTGGAAAGGATCCGTCAGCTCAACAACACCTTCGCCTTTTTGAAATTGCTGCTGATGGTACTTGGCTTGTCGCATATTTTTTACTTTGCGATATGCCATCATTAAACTGTAATGAACATTGGTTGCGCGGGGGGATGATTCCAATGCCTTCAATAAATGGCTAATGGCTTCGCTTGGGTCACTCTGCAAATATGTTTGGCCAATGGCGAGATGGCAGACCGCATCATTATTATTTGTCCCGACCGTCAATGCTGTTTGAAATGAAGAGCGAGCATCTTCGTCAAGCGTGAGTTCTAATTGACATTCACCTAAGTGAAGCAACGCCGCAAGTTTTTGTTGGCTGGTGCCTTTTTGTTTGCTGAGTAGTTTGATCGTAATTTTATATTGTGCAACAGCGGTCGCAAA
>JABHUV010000261.1 GCA_018658605.1 Planctomycetaceae bacterium
AGCATCATATTTACGAGGTAGGCAGCTTCACGCAAGGCATAGTCATCAACCCTATCCGAGCCAATGATCGGAAACCCGTTGGCGCTGACATGTTTTTTATAGAACGGGTCGAAGCCTAATTTCTTCGGCACCGTAGTCACTCGATAAGATGTAGACTTTTCACCGGCGTCTGCTGAATTCCCGACAATCGCCACTAAGCAACCAATGACAGCAACTACTAACAACCACCGCTTATTCATCAGTTACTCCCAAGTAAATATAGACTAAACTAAATCTAAGTTTAACAGATGCAAATCTTAAATTGCAGCCCCTCGAAGGACCCCCATGCCATTCATAGACATCAATGATTTTCAAGCACAAGAAGTAACTCCCGGATGCCGACTGCGTACGCCCTACGGTGAAAACATGATGCTTTCATATTTAGAAATGGATGAAGGTGGTGAAATACCGCTACATCACCATCCCCACGAACAGGGTGGCATGCTCATCAAAGGCAACGTGCAACTAACCATCGGCGAGGAAACACGTATTTGCAATGCCGGTGACATGTTCCTAATACCACCCAACGTCCCTCATCGAGCGGTTGCCATTAACGGTCCCGCTGTCGTCATGGATGTATTTTCGCCCGTCCGCGAAGATTACGTTGAGTTAATGAACAATTACATTCCAACCGAATGATGCAGTGTTATCGATGCCTTAACTGGTGTTAATCAGTAGTCCATGTCCACGACCCGCTCTTGCTGTACGCCACGCATGTCCATCTCAAATTCGATGTTGACGATGGGTGGTCTCGCGTAAAACCACTGTAACCCGCGTTGCGTAATCGCACCGATCTCCTCGGAAATCGCTCCTTCAATCAGGGGATAAAGACTGTGGGCTGTGTAGACATCAATCGTGGATAAACGCTGACCGTTTGCGCCTAGCCCATCCAATCGCGTTTTCATTAACCTCGCGACAGTTCGTGCCTTTGCTAGCATTGCCGCGTTATCGATTTCCCCTTCACAAACAATGTCGCCTTTTCGCAAGCCACCCACTAATTCGCCACCCCCAGCAACCACAAACGTGTTCCAACTGCACTGGCTTTCCTGACAGACAGAGAAACCATACAACATCGTTTCGTTTGGAGGATTTAGCACGGGTGAGACGTTGGTCCGCGCAATTGGGTTCTCGCCGTCGACATACATATCCCAATCTTGTAGCACGGCGCGATAGCCAGCATTGAAATCAATAAATCCGTCCATGGTGTGGGGCTGCGGGCATCTTAATTCGAATCCGCACAGTGACCACTGCGACAATCCCATACTTTCCACATACTTGCGGGCGGCATGCATCCCCTCTTCCCAAGGCAACATTGCGGCTAAAGTAATATGCGTGATTTCATACCCATCAGCGGCAATCACTCCCGAACTATAGGGCGCTATCCCCTCAAGGAATGAATATCCTGCACGTTCGTTTTCGACTAATCGCATGAATTACCTCTTTCTCGAGCACTCTTTTTACAACAATGCAAACCATCGCCAGCGGCCAACCCCTCAATCTGGGTTAGATTGACCCCCAAAACAGGGAGTACAGCAGGGGCGATTAATCAGCTATTATAGCAGTAACGCACAGCATCCTTAATCTAGGTGTTGTCGCTGAGATATAATGACTGTTGCGTTTGCAAATCTGATTTTAGTACAATATCTCTGACGATAGTATTGGTAGTGAATTTGATAAATCACACGTTTTGAATTGTCGTTGCAACTCTATCAAGGAACAATGAAATGTTACGTTTAAATGCAAAACAGAATTCACATTCCGCACGATATTGTGATGGTGTTTCTCGCAGAAGTTTCGTCCAACTTGGTGTTGCTGGCATGGCAGGTTTGGGACTAGGGGATATTCTCCGAGCCAAGGCGGCTTCGTCCAATGCCAATTCGAACACCAAAAAGGTGTCTACCATTCTGATTTGGCTCGACGGTGGTCCCGGTCATATGGATATGTATGACATGAAGCCTAATGCTCCGGTTGAATACCGAGGTATGTGGCGACCGATACCTACAAATGTACCCGGATTTGACATCACTGAGTTATATCCTAAACAAGCAAAACATGCTGACAAGTTCTCCATCGTACGTTCGTTATCGCACGGAACTGGAGATCACTTTGCCGGTGCGCACCGGATGCTCACCAGTAAAGCGATGGGCGTCAGTGGTGCCAATAAGATTGGCAAATTCCCTGGCCTCGGTGCTATCGTTGCTCAACAGCGAGAACATCTGCATCACGACGTCCCACCTTACGTGTCCGTGCCTGTTGCCTCAAGTGTGGCATTGAAACCAGGATATTTTGGTGGAAAGTTCTTAGGAGTCCAATACGATCCATTCCAAACTCAAGGCGATCCGAATCGAGATAACTTTAAAGTACAAAACATGGTATTGCCATCAGGTTTGACTGTCGACCGCTTAGACGATCGCACGCAACTCAGGGGACAACTTGACAAGATTTCGCGTCAAGTGGAATCCAAGGGAACCTTCGACGCTCTCGACCGTTTTGACCAACAAGCCTATTCGTTCGTCACTGGTGAAAAATCCCGAGTTGCCTTTGATATGAGTCTGGAAGACGACAAGCTACGTGATCAATACGGCCGACATACCTGGGGCCAAAGCACATTGCTCGCGCGCCGATTGGTTGAAGCCGGTGCGTCATTTGTGACCGTGCACTTCGGCGGCTGGGATCACCACTGGAATCTACAGTCAGGTTACGAAACTAACTTGCCCCGCGTGGATGCAGCCGTCGCCAGTCTGTTTGAAGACCTAGAACAACGCGGCATGCTAGAAACAACATTGGTCATGCTGTGCGGAGAATTCAGCCGAACCCCAAGATTAAATAATGGGGGCAACGGTGGCCCTCCTTTGAGTAAAGGCACACCAGGCCGCGACCACTGGGGTAACTCGATGTTCTGTCTAATGGGTGGTGGGGGCGTCAAAGGAGGCCAAATCATAGGCTCGACCAACGCCAAGGGTGAAAGCCCACAGGACAAACCGCTAACACCAGCAAACGTACATGCCACCGTATATAAATGCATGGGCATTGACCCCGCATTACAAATTCTCGATCTAGCTGGTCGCCCCACTTCAGTACTCGATGACCCAGAACCTATTTATGAGTTGCTCTGATTGCCATCTATGCCTGCACTGAAAATCGCCATTGCTCAATTTGGGCAGGAAACCAGTAGCTTTAGCTCAACTCAAACCACACTCGATACATTCGAGCAGTTCGGACTGTATACAGGAGACGTATTCCGCAGCCAAGGGTTTGCTGCAGGTGCCGTTGGTGGGTTCATGGAAACCGCCCGAAAAGTTGATCTCGCTTGGGAACCAATCCCTATTATCCGCGGTTGGGCAGGTGCAAGTGGACCATTAACTGATGAAACCCTCGCACATTTTGTCGGCGCAATCACAAATACCTTAAAACAGGCTGACCAAGTTGACGCCTTGTATCTCGATTTACACGGTGCTGCAGTTGCCTTTTCACATCCCGATTGTGAAGGACATTTGTTACAAGCCTGCCGCGACGTCCTTGGTGATTCCATTCCAATCGTGCTCGCACTGGACCACCATGCCAACCTCACCCATGCCATGGTCAAACATTGTGATGCCCTCGTCGCTCATCGGACACAACCGCATCACCCTTGGGAAACCGGGCAGCTCGCCGCCACGTTGCTGTTTAACATTCTACTAGGCAAGTTAACTCCGACAATTGCCTGGAAAAAAATACCGCTCCTCACTCATCAGGAACAATTTTTAACTTCGCCCGCGGGTCCAATGGCTGAATGGTTTGAACTCGCCCGTGAAATTGAATCGCTGACAGGTGTTGCCTCGGCTTCCACATTTCCGATGCAGCCGTGGCTTGACGTACCTGAAGGTGGCTGGGCAGTCTCGGTCGTCACCAACAACGATATGGCTTTAGCCGAAAAGCACGCCAATCGCTTGGCGCAATTTGCTTGGGACCAACGTGATAGATTTTTAATGCAGGAGAGCATACCGCCGACGGATGCCATTCGACGCGCATTGGAAACCGACAACGGATTAGTGATTCTATCGGACACCGGAGACAGCGTTTTTGGTGGAGCACCTGGAGATTCCACGATTTTGCTGAAAGAAATGATTAGACAAAAAGTACAACAACCCGTTTTGCTGACGATGGTTGACCCGGAAGTTGTTGAACAAGCAATTGCGACTGGAATGGGAAACGCTATTCACGTGGAGCTCGGCGGTAAACAGAGTGGTAACTATAGCACCCCAGTTAAGCTCACGGCGCAAGTCAGCGCCATAGGAGGCGGTGAAATCCAGGCTAACTGCATTGGCATGGACACATTTAATGCGGGCCGCGCGGTGGTGTTAACGTTTGGCAGCATACAAATAGTAGTCAGTGAAACATCTGGAGTGGGCGGCAATCACCCAGCTACCTATGAGCATTTCGGTATTAATCCCAGCGACGCAAAAATGATCGTTTTAAAGACAGCGAGTAATTTCCAATACTACGCCGACTGGACCTCTCAAATCATCCGCGTCGACACGCAAGGTCCTACCATGAGCGACATCTCAGGCTTTAATTGGCAACAACTACCGCGACCAATCTACCCGCTCGACCCAACGACCACTTTTAATGTCGAGTAGTGTTTTACCACAGACCTTTGATCCACAAGATGGAGGCTTTTTGCCAAGCATCCCACGAAGCCCCTTGGTAACCGTTTAGACCATGCCCTCCGTTGGGTAACTCCAAATATTCAACCGACACTCCATGTTTACGACAGGCGTCACGATACATCTCACTGTTAATCTTTCGGACAACGGTATCATCCACTGCATGGGCCAAGAATGCCGGCGGAGTTTTACGATTCACTCGCAATTCATTCGAATACTGAGCAATTAAATCGTCGCTGGGATCATTTCCAAGTAGGTTTCTTCGTGATCCGCCATGTGTGTGCTCACCCAAACTAATCACTGGATAGACCAAAACGCTAAAAGCGGGACGTTCGTTTCGATTGCGAGAGTGTGTTGCTACTGTCGATGCCAAATGTCCTCCAGCCGAGAATCCCATCACACCAATTTTACGAGGATTTACGCTCCACTGCTTGGCGTGCTCTCGAATCACCGCTAGCGCCCTTTGCGCATCCTCTAGGGGGACAGTATTACGCCCATTTGGCATCCGATATTGCAATACGAAGCCGGTGATTCCGTGTTGATTTAGCCACCGAGCAATACCATGCCCCTCTGGTTGGATTGCTAATCCACCGTAGCCTCCCCCTGGGCAGACTAGCACCGATATCCCATTAGGTTCGTCAGCAAGGTAAGTGGTCAATACAGCTTGCGTTTGCGGAGAATTACCACGATGTAATTCAATAGTAATGGGTGCGCTTGAAGCACTTGAGTTAACCACGGTCACCAATAAAACCCAAACAACGTACCTACAGAATAATTTTTTCATCTAAATCCCTCTCAGAAATTCAACCCGCAACGGAAACCCTAGACTAATTCTGCAATTGCTTCATGCCCTTGATCCACCAGATAGTGCGGACGACCATGAAGATCAGAAACGGTAGCTGTGCGAACATCAATTCCCAGATGACGATACAGCGTTGCAAACACTTCCTGAAAAGAAACTGGACGTTCCACGGGTTCCCCAGCAATACGATCGGTTTTCCCGATGATTTGCCCGTGCCGCATCCCGCCCCCTGCCATCAGCGCACAAGCAACATTAGGCCAATGATCGCGACCGACTTTAGCACTGATCTTCGGCGTTCTACCAAATTCACCCCATACCAGTACAGCGGTATCCTCATCCAATCCACGTTCGTGTAAATCATCAATTAGCGCTGTGATGCCTTTGTCGAAAATCGGAAAATCTTCTTTTTCACGCAGGAAGATCGAGTTGTTTGCACGGCCTTCCGCATTGCGACCACCGTGCCAATCCCACTTGCTGTAATTGACGGTTACAATACGAGCGCCCGCTTCGATCAGTCGCCGAGCCGCGAGAAAACTCTGTGGAACACGTGGAGCACCATTGGCATCAATGAATTTCTTTGGGTTGCCGGTACCATATCGTTCCCGTGTTGCTTCGCTTTCGTTGGAAAGATCGAGCGCTTCCGCTAAATGTGAGGCGGTCAAAATACCCATCGCCTGTTCGGTAAATGCATCAACACCCTGGAGTGTGCCACTGGCATCCGTATCGCGGCGGAACTGATCAAAACTAGTCAGCAGTGCTTTACGATTTGCCAAACGGTCTGTGGTAATCCCATTGAGCACCATATCTTGACGGGTTGGGCCAAGAGGTCGGAATCCCGAGTGGGCCGGGCCGAGATACCCCGGACCAGGTTCGTTGTATGGCCCATGTGTGCAAGGATAGCAAAGGCTAATAAACCCAGGAGTCGTACGGACATGTTGGCCTTGAATCTTGTTTACTAGTGAGCCAAACTGAGGCCAACCGCCGGCCGGTTTCTGACCAGCATTGGTTCTTCCGGTGTAGCATTGAACAGCGTCGTGGCCTGCCTGGGCATCGTGTAGCGAGCGAATCACAGTGAACTTGTCCATCCGCTGTGCCATCATCGGAAAAGCTTCGCAAATTTCAATTCCATTGATGTTCGTTGCCGTCGGTTTCCACGGACCGGCTATTTCTCGCGGAGCGTCTGGCTTGAGATCAAACATGTCTTGATGTGGTGGTCCACCGACCAGGTAAACCAAGATGACTGATTTAGGATTATTGCGAATCCCTTGTTCCGCTTCTAGTGAAAGCAAACTAGGTAATGTAAGTCCACCAGCACCGAGTGCACCAACTTGTAGGAAATTACGACGCGACACTCCATCGCAATGCGTTTTCCCCTTGTCACTTGGATCCAAAATTTTAAGCATAGTGTGACAGCCTTAATTGCTAGTTCAAACGTCGACGTTCCCGCTAATTATTATACACGTATTGTACAATGAATATCGCGTTTATCAAAAGGCGAGATTGAGTCTTTCCCATCATTCCCCGAAGAGTTGTTGAAATTTCTCTCGAGATAAACATGGACAATCTCTATTTTCGTTCATTCGACTGACGCTCGCGGGGTCCTTAAATCCACTCCCTGTGATTGGGCAAACCACGATATCGTCCCCCTTTATGTCACCCATTTGAAATGCCGTAATCGCTCCCACAACCGCCACTGCACCCGCTGGCTCACAAAACACCCCCTCCATTTCCGCTAACGTGCGCTGACATTCCCACACAGTTTCATCGATAACAAGAAACCCCCTACCCTTCGTCTTACGACAAACTTCTACCGCTTCTAACCCATCAACAACACTAGCGACCTGCAGACCGCTAATACGCGTCCAACAATCCACAGCACCGGGCGAATCATTCGGAAATCGCAAAGCGGACGCCATAGTGTCATTTCCCTCAGGCTGGACAATGTGGACTTTTGGCAGTGAAAACGTATCGAGGGACATCTGGATATCCAGAAACCCTTGAGCCACACCTAATGCCAGGCCACCGCCGCCGGCTTGACAAAACACGTGGTCAATACCATGTGGTAGCTGCATTTGCAATTCGTGGCTAATTGACTTCAGGCCATTCATACCTGCGGGACTGTACCGAAAGGCACTAATTTGAAGTGCAGCATTGTCTGCCGACGACGCGTTTTCCAGTACGTCAAAAACCGCTTGCGTGGTTTCCGGATGTGTACCAAATCCTTCAATACGATAGATTGTTGCTCCGTAGGCGAGCATTTGCTGAAGTTTGCCAGCGGGGGCGTCTTCGACGACGGCGATGTTACATTCAATGTTTGCCAGCGCACAGTAAGCGGCCAACGCCGCGCCTGTATTGCCACTGGACGTTGCAAAGCATTTGGTCTGTTTGTTGGCCAACATATGCGAAACCGCGAGCGCCGCATAACGGTCTTTAAAGCTACCTGTAGGATTGGCGGATTCAATTTTGAAATAGAGATTTTTTAGCCCGACCCGTGGCCCAATAAACCGGGATCTCAATATCGGGGTATCCGCTTCGCCGAGAGAGATTTGATACCCCGCAACAACTCCTTCAAATGCCTGTTGCCAGTTCCAAATACTCATACGGTTAACCTATATTTCAGGCAATTTCATGTTGGAATACCCAACCAATAGAATAGCACAAACGACGTAAAACACCAAAATCGCGTACGTAGGGTGTTCGAGGATGCGCATCAAAATCAAAAAATATTGCTCGAGTTAATATTGAGTACTCAGAGTCCCCCAAATACAAACATTTTATTCGCGCAAAATAACGTAATCTGTATGCGGGTTATCAACATTTAACTTGCTCGGTGACCAATTCTTGGTACAACTCGGGACGCCGAGTTTTTAACGTGTAGTTTGGTAGGCTCCGTTCCTTGGCGATGCGTTCTTGCATTAAATCAACCACGATCATTTCGTCCCGAATGACCTCGGTTTGCGTGCTTGCGATTAACTCTCCGTCTGGCGCGAACACCAATGCTCCGCCACAATGATGAGGTTGTGCGGGAGAATCCCGCGGGTACGTGTCGACATATCCCGCTCGCCCAGCCTGGTTTGCTAACACCGCAAAACAAGCATTTTCCCGCGCTCGCTGCGCGTAGCAAGAAGTAAAATATTGGTGCGTATGCTGCCGCGCTGTTGCCATTGAATCCG
>JABHUV010000205.1 GCA_018658605.1 Planctomycetaceae bacterium
GAAAAAAGATATCTATGACGGTGATATTCACGCATTGATACAGCAAGAAATCTTAGGTGAAATAGAAGGCACCTGGCAGTTGGTAAGATTTCAGGTCCGTTCTGCGTCAGGTGAAACGCCATGTTGCGAGATTACGTTGCGGAAAGATGGAAAGGAGTTCACACAAGACGTTGCCGATGGCGATGGCCCCGTGGATGCTGCATTTTGGGCCGTTGAAAAAATTACTGGGCTCGAGATAACATGTAAGAATTACCGAGTGCGGAGTGCCACATTAGGCCGAGATGCAATTGGTGAAGTGCTCGTGGAAATTGAACATAACAACAAAAGTTACCGCGGTCGAGGCACTTCCACCGACACGGTAGAATCAACTATTCACGCCATCCTCGATGCCGTTAACCGCATCGTCGCACAATGCACTGCCTAACACAAACCCCACGACTAAATGACGTTGCCTCAAAATTCGGATAAATGGTACATTATCCGCTGAAATAATCCAGTACGGAAGCCATTCTGAGGTTCAGCAGGTCTTTGTCTAAAGTCACATCAAAGCGACATTATCGACACGATATTGACGGGCTCCGCGCAGTTGCCGTGCTTAGCGTTCTCTTATTCCACCTCGACCTAGGGTTCTCCGGTGGATATGTTGGAGTTGATGTTTTTTTTGTCATTTCTGGCTATTTGATAACAGGATTGATTCTCAAAGCCCAATCCGAAGATCGCTTTAGCTTAAAACAATTTTGGGTTCGTCGTATTCGTCGCCTCGTTCCTGCTGTAACGGCAATGCTGCTTGTCGTTTTGGTACTCGGATTCACATACCTACTGCCAGCGGATTTAGACCAACTTGGGGGAACAGCGATTGCTCAGATCTTGCTCGTTTCGAATATATACTTCGCAAACTCTTTTGACTACTTTGCCGGTCCAGCGGAACTGCGACCACTACTACACACTTGGTCATTAGCAGTTGAAGAACAATTCTATCTACTGTTTCCACTCCTACTGTTATTATGTCGTCGCTTCACAAAACGTAAATTAGCAATCACCTTTGGACTATTAGCCATTGCCTCGTTTGTCTTGAGTATGTGGTGCCTTGAAAAATATCCTACGGCAGCATTCTTCATTTTACCAACTCGTGCTTGGGAATTACTGCTCGGTGCCATGCTTGTACTCATGCCAGTCAGAGTACACAGCACCTATCAGGGTACGACACGGTACCAATTGCGAAACGAATTGATTTCCACGCTAGCAGCGATTGCGCTCGTCATCACGTTTTTTTGGTATGACAAATCAACTCCGTTCCCTGGACCAACAGCACTATTGCCATGTATAGCCACAGCCCTGCTCATTTACTTTAATATCCGCCACACAAGTCATATATTATCAACCAACACTGATGCGAATCCATCCGTGGGCACTACCGCAATTGGAAAACTACTCAGCCTAAACCCACTCACGTACATCGGTCGCATTTCCTATTCGCTTTATTTGTGGCACTGGCCAATCATTGTATTTTTAAAATATGAGAATGGTCTACAGCTTTCAACACAGTTAACAGTAATTGCATTGGGGGCCAGTTTTCTGGCGGCAGCGGTGTCATATCATTGGATCGAAACCCCTTTCCGTCAGGGCTACATTTTAAAAAACCAACGGCGGTTGGTCATTGGCACTTCCATGGCTTCGCTTCTGTTATTAGTCACTTCGATTATCTATAGCGAGAACGGAGGTCTAGTAAATCGTTGGCACAACGACGTTCAATTACTACTGAATACAACAGACTCCCACATTTCAAAACAATACTCATCCCGTTTCCTCACAGCGGCTGAAACGGACTCACTGCCGTCCTTAGGGGTGACGCCCTCGAATACACAACCAGCTTGTTTTTTACTGTGGGGTGACAGCCATGCCGCTGCAATCGCGGAAACCTGTAATCAATTAGCTCGCGAATATGGCGTATCAGGTTATGTCGCTGCTAAGGCCGGTACCATTCCAATTCTCAACGTCTACCGTCCTCGTCACCGTGAGTCAATTGAATGGAACAATAATGTTTTAGATTTCGTGCGGCGGCATCAGATTAAATATGTCTTATTAGCAAGTCGCTGGGCAGGTAATATTGAAGTACATACCAGCGGCTTAACTAGCTTCCTGATTACCGACGACCCTCGATCACCCCGAACTCCTGCGACAGCTCAGCAAGCATTCCAGCGAAACCTAAGAACATCCATCGCTAAGCTTAAACAACTAGGAGTCCAAGTGTGGGTAATGCAACAAGTACCACTACAGACGCATGACCCAATTCATAAGTTAGTAGCGGGGATCAAGATACAAGCAACCGAGATTCCGCGCGGGGTTGCGTTGAGTGAGCATCGCGAGCGGCAAAAGAATGTTAACCGTATTTTGAGTTCCATTCATTCTGGAAATTACCATCTACTAGACCCAACTGATTATTTTTATGACGGTTCGGAAAATGCTAATATCGGAAGTATTGGTGAACTGAATGTGTCGTATTACCGAGATTTGAATCACATTACATTTGCTGGAAGCGAATCGATATTGCGTCCCTTATTAGATACGATGTTTCAAGCGATATCGTCGCCCAACTCACCGGTAAACATCGCCATTGAACCGACAATCGACGTCCGTTGAATATCTTTTGGATAAGCGGGGGAAATTTGAGCACTACTTGGCGAGAGTAGCTAAGAGTGTTACACTTTGAAACAGTCAGACGACGTATATCAGGGCGGTTAGCTCAGCTGGCTAGAGCGCCACGTTGACATCGTGGAGGTCGCTGGTTCAAGTCCAGTACCGCCCATTTTTCTTTCCTGACACTCCTTCCTCGGGGTCGCTGACTTATATTTTTCCGTGTCTATTTTCCATATTAATTTTCGGCCCCTCCCATTTATTGGAAACAAAGGCCAGTACATAATAGAAACTTTATCGACCCAACGACAGGCACAGAGCAGGCACTCCTTATGCAAGCAATCCTTCTTGAAGAACCCAAGCACTTTAAATCAATTGAAATAGAAGAAGCGGCAGCTCCCGGACCGGGGGAAGCTCTAGTCGCCGTTCATCGCGTGGGAATCTGTGGTACAGATATTAGTGGGTATCTCGGCAAATTTCCATTTTACAGTTATCCCCGAATTCCCGGCCACGAGCTTGGGGTTGAAGTGCTTGAAGTGGGGGACAACAACGACAATATCAAAGTTGGTGACCGCTGTAGTGTCGAGCCTTACATCAATAATCCAGACAGTTTCGCCAGCCGTCAAAGCCGCAGCAATTGTTGTGAAGATCTGGAAGTCCTTGGCGTGCATATCGACGGTGGAATGCGGGAACGATTCATTGTCCCAACTCGAAAGTTGCACCCCTCGCATGAGGGCCTTGAAATGGAGCAACTCGCTTTAGTTGAAACGCTGGCCATCGGATGTCATGCCATAGACCGTGCCAGCCCAGACGCCGACGATACCATACTGATTATTGGAGCAGGACCCATTGGGCTCACCTGTGTGGAATTCACTCGACTCACGTCAGCCAAATTGATTGTCATGGACATGAATGAATCCAGACTTGCTTTTTGCCGCGAGCACATGGGCGTTGAGAACACGATCACCTTTAAAGGTGATCAATCGGAAGAACAAGCGATCCGTGATGCCAATCAGGGACAATTACCCACGATTGTCATTGACGCTACGGGGAATGCCACGAGCATGGCACACGCCATGAACTACGTTGCCCACACCGGAACACTTATCTATGTCGGTATTACCCTCGGTGAAATCGTTTTCCCTCATCGCTGGCTGCATTCCAAAGAAATGAGCTTGTTAGCATCAAGAAACGCGCTGCCCGCTGATTTTACTCGTATCATCCAACTCATTGAACAAGGCCAAATCGATACACGCCCCTGGATCACACACCGCACGACACTGCAGGACCTACCGGGAGTTTTCGATTCTTATACCCTTCCGGAAACAGGGGTTATCAAAGCGATTGTCTCGATTCAGGATTAGCTTCCTCGCCAACATTCATTTTCATCATCACTTATTTTACCTCCCGACAACCACAACCCAAGGATTCGTTATGCCCAAGTCATGTGTGACCATTAGTCTCGTAGAGGCAGCGCGAGGTGGCCCGTTTGTTTTATGGGACGGTCTGGAAAAAGGTTGTCAAACTGCCAAGGAACTTGGCTTTGATGCTGTCGAAGTCTTTTCGCTGGGACCCGACCAGGTAGATTCTGCTGAATTGGATAAACTGCTCAAGGATCATGAACTTGAGCTTGCCGCTGTAGGTACCGGAGCAGGTATGGTGCAACACGGATTATCGCTTACCTCGACATGCAGTGAACAGCGTGCCGAAGCAAAAGAGTTTATCAAACGTATCATTGATATGGGAGGACGCTTTGGTGCCGGTGCCATCTTAGGCTCAATGCAAGGTCGCTGGAGTGATGAGCTCAATCAACAGGACGCACTAGCGTTGCTAGCCGAGGCGTGTGCGGAATTAGGTGAATACGCCCGACAATACAACCCCCCCTTCATCTACGAACACCTGAATCGATACGAAACCAACCTCTGTAATACGGTCGCCCAAAGCGTTC
>JABHUV010000264.1 GCA_018658605.1 Planctomycetaceae bacterium
CCGATACAGTCCATCTTAGTTGCGTTGACTGTCACGGTGGTGATGCAACAGCCACGAAAATCGACAAAGCCCACGTGCAACCTCGATTTCCAAAACTCTGGAAATCATCAGCAAACCCAGTCCGTTCCTATACCCTGCTGAACCATGAAGACCCTGACTTCATTCAGTTCGTCAATCCGGGCGACTTGCGAATCGCCTCTCGCAGTTGTGGGAAATGTCATCAGAACGAACACTTGCAAGTCAAGAAGAGCATGATGACGCACGGTTGCATGTTGTGGGGAGCTGCCTTGTACAACAACGGTGCCGTTAAAATTAAATACCCTCGCTACGGAGAAAGTTACAGCGAAAACGGTGTGCCGCAGCGGATTTTTACTGTCCCGCCGCCGACGCAAGACGAAATCGTTAAGAAGGGAGTGTTGCCTTTCCTGGAACCCTTGCCACGTTTTCAGGTCACTCAACCTGGAAACATCCTGCGAATCTTCGAACGAGGTAGCACCGCAATACCCGAGGTCGGAATCCCCGACGTGCTCGAGGAACCAGGTCGCCCACGAGTAAGACTTAGTGAACGAGGACTCGGCACCGGCAATCGCACTGACCCTGTGTTTATTGGACTGCATAAAACACGACTGCTTGACCCCACACTTAATTTCCTTGGCACCAATGACCATGCCGGGGACTTTCGTTCTAGCGGATGCACCGCGTGCCACGTTGTCTACGCCAATGATAAATCTCCGGTTCATTCAGCCCAATTCGCAAAATTTGGCCACCAAGGTCTCAGTCACTCCGTCGACCCCACAATTCCTAAAGACGAACCAGGACATCCTATCTCCCACAAATTTACGCTAGGCATCCCAACGAGTCAGTGCATCGTCTGTCACGTACATCCTGGGACTAACGTTCTTAATAGCTACCTAGGATACATGTGGTGGGATAACGAAACCGATGGCGAGTTCATGTACCCCAAAGAACAAAAGTATCCCACTCCCAAAGAGATAGATGCCGCTCAAGCAAACAATCCCGAAGAGGCTTCGATTCGCGGGATGTGGTCTGATCCTGAATTTCTTTCTAAGGTTGGCGATCTTAATCCCAAACTAAAACAAACTCAATTTGCTGATTTCAATGGTCACGGCTGGGTGTACCGCGCGGTATTCAAGAAGGATCGCTTTGGTAACCTGCTTGACTTTGAAGGTAAACCTGTCGAAAAAACAACCGCTAGTATGCTCGCCGCGATGAAGCCACCGTCTCGATATGAACAAATCCACGGTAAAGAGCGCCCCGAAACACCGGTGCACATGATGGACATCCACCTTGAAAAGGGAATGCACTGCGTCGACTGTCATTTTGCCGTCGATAATCACGGCAATACCAAATTATATGGTGAAGTTCGAGCTGGTATTGAGATCACCTGTCGCGATTGTCATGGCGACACCACCCAAAGCGTCATGGACAGAATTTTAGACGCGGATATCCCCGCCAATCAAAAAATGAAGACGACCGGCCCGGCCTCTCCACCAGACGGGACTAATTTATTGTCCCTCAATACACCCTTTGGCCAACCACGATTTGAAGTCCGTAATGGCGAACTTTTCCAAAACTCGATGGTTACTGAGGGTCTTGATTGGCCGCTAGTGCAAACTAAGGATACGATTACCCCAAGCAGTCGCTTTTACAACCACCTGTCGCACATGTCTAAAACTTCTCGCTTTGACACCAACGGCAAGATCATTTGGGGCGGTGACGGCAATGATGAACAGTGCGCCCACCAGAGCGACAACATGAGTTGCATCGCTTGTCATTCATCATGGAACCCCTCCTGTTTTGGTTGCCACTTACCACAAAAGGCCAACGCCAAAAAGAAGGATTTGCATTTTGAAGGAGATTTTACCCGCAACTACACTTCTTATAACTTTCAGACACTCCGCGATGATGTCTACATGCTCGCCCGTGATTCCAACGTCTCCGGAAATCGTATCGGTCCTGCTCGCTCGGCCTGTGCCATCCACGTCTCCTCGTATAACGGAAACCGCGAAGTGATCTATACGCAGCAACAAACGGTTTCATCCGACGGCCTCAGCGGAATAGCCTTTAGTACTAACGTGCCTCACACAGTGCGAGGCGGGATAGGGTTGCCCCGCAGCGGCAGCGTTGGCGGCACCTATGAAACCAAAATGTGTACCGATTGCCACTTAAGCAAGAACCAAGATAACAATGCCATCATGGCGCAATTGCTGATGCAGGGAACAAATTATGTCAATTTCATTGGTCACAGCGCTTGGGTCGCTGCTGGTGAGCATGGGCTGTTTGCCATCCAAGTTACAGAACAGTCAGAACCGCAAGCCGTGATTGGTAGTACATTGCACAAGCTAGCCTACCCAGACAACTATCAAGAGCACCTCGACCACGACCGAAAATTGCAACACGCCCATGAGCATCCAGGTATCGACATTTCCGACCAACTCAAAGGAGTGAATCGCAAGAACAACCCCACGGAAGTTCATGAAGTGTTGGACATACAACACCGAGGCGAATATGTTTACGCAGCCTGCGGTTCCGGGGGGATCCGAATATACGACGTCGCGTTCATTGACCATAAGGGTTTCTCGGAACGCATCGTCACCGCGCCCGTATCTCCGCGGGGCCAGAAGCTTTTTATCAAAACCCCCTATGCGACTTCAGTCGCCTCGCCGTCGACAATTGTCCCTAGCCCCATTCGCCGACAGACCGCGTTAAACGAAGAACCAGAGATACCACTAATTTATGGATTCATATACGCCACAGATCGTGAACTAGGTTTGCTATGTGTCTTTGGCGGCACGTTGCTTGACGGCAATCCCTTAAATAATTTCATTGATCATGAGCTTAACACCATCTTCAACCCAGATGGTTTACTGGACGGTGCGATGAAAGTCACTATTGTCGGTCAATATGCCTATGTCTGTTGCGATAAAGGATTGGTTGTGATTGATGTGTCACACCCCCCTAAGCCTCAGGTCGTCAGCGTTATTGAACAAGGAATTAACATGCCGCGTAGTGTGGAGGTGCAATTCCAGTACGGGTTCTTATGCGATAAGGACGGAGTCAAAATTCTCGACACGACGGATATTTCCAAACCCAAGTTGATAACTACCGTACCCCTTGATGATGCTAATAATATATACGTGGCGCGTACCTACGCCTATGTTTCCGCAGGACATCAAGGATTAGTTATCCTTGATGTAAAGAATCCCAGCAAGCCGGTGATCGACCAAGTGTACAATGCTGGCGGCAAGATCAGTGATTTACATGACGTGCAACTAGGGATTACCAATGTAAGCGCTTTTGCATATCTCGCAGACGGACATAATGGCTTCCACGTCGTTCAACTTACCAATGCCAACCGGCCTGACAACAACGGTTTTAGTCCCCGTCCGTTACCCGAGCTGATTGCCACTTATGAATTACCTCATCACGGCCACGCGCTATCGATATCTAAAGGGATTGACCGTGATCGCGCGGTCGATGAATCGGGTAACCAAATCGCCGTCTTCGGTCGCGTCGGCGCGCGTCCACTGAACAGGCTGGAGAAAAACATCTACCTCCGCAACGGCTTGCCTTGGCGGGTGTCCAACGATCCCTTTGATTCAGATATCTTTATCATTGATCCAGACGCTGCAATTCCAGCCGTCCAACAACGTTAAACCTAGAAGGCGTCTTGTGCGGCTTTTCCCTGCATTATTTCATTTTCGGTAGCGGCTCCGTGATCATGGAACTTCAAAAAATAGATCAGGCTTAAAACAAGCATCGCAACACCCAAACCAGACATACCGTAAGTCAATTGCCGGAAAAACTCCAACCGCGTCATGTCCCCTGCAATTTGATCTTTAATGGCCATCACGCTAATCGAACCTATGTATCCAATCGAATCAGCGATATAAATCACAAAGACTGCCGTTCCCATCACTCGCGTCGATGCTATCAAACGGTCAAACAGTACTGATCCATATGGCACATAGGCCAAATATGATCCCAGTCCACACATGATCATCCATTGCAATCCGCTAATGGTTCCTGCGTCGTACCACATCGTCCCCGCACCCATCAAACAACAGCCCCCCGTCATGACAACAAACGCACCAATTAAGCCCAGACGGTTATCACGAATCAGGTTCAAAACAGCTAGTGTCCCCACGACGCCAAAAGCTACCCATAATTCGCTGCGAGTGAATATTGCGGTTTCCGATTTACCATAACCCAGTTGATCGAAGATTTCGACACCAAAGTTATCACGGAAATCCCGATACGCCGTTAGGAAAAAATAGGCGATCATTAACATCACCATGCCCGCA
>JABHUV010000288.1 GCA_018658605.1 Planctomycetaceae bacterium
CTACTCGTCGGTTGCCGAGCCTATTCGCGTCGGTGTGATTGGTACTGGTGACGAAGGCAGCGTGCTTATCGGAGCGCTCAATCCAGAATATGTGCAAGTTGTGGCAATCGCTGATTTGCGAGAGTACAACGTACATCGCGCGTTTCATGGTGATTATTCAAGTCCTGCAGCGATGGCAGCCCGACCCGGTTTGATGTCGAAATACGGTTGGAAAACGGAATCCGAAGCCCGCAAGCATGTAAAAGTATATACCGACGGCTATCAGGAATTGTTAGCGAATAAGGACATTCAAGCAGTGATTACTGCTGTCCCTTTGCATTTGCATGCCCAAGTAGCAGTTGATGCAATGTTGGCGGGCAAGCATGTATTGACAGAAAAGTTGATGGCCAAGAACATCGCGCAATGCAAGCTGATGGGACGGATTGCAGCGGAGAAGAATTTGTATTTAGCGACGGGCCACCAACGGCATTACAGCGTCTTGTATGACAATGCGGTAAACTTAATTCAATATGGCTTGTTAGGGGAACTGCACCATATTCGCGCGCAATGGCATCGTGGGAATTTGCCGGGTCGCGATAGTTGGCAAATGCCCGTTCCCGGAGGCGAAATTCCAATCGGAGGCGCTGAACAGGATCGTTTTGACAAGATCCATTCACAAGTCCTTTCGTTTGAAAGACAGGTGAAAAAGGAAAAGGATCCAGTTGCTCGAGAACTATTGGAACACAAACTAGCTCAATGGAAGGCTTGGGATAGTGACAGTGAGTTGGTGGAAGAACGAGCGTTGAAACACGGGTTCCAAGAATTTGAATTTCCCACAGGTCACCGACGGTCCGCGTTGGAAGAACTAGCACGCTGGCGACTATGGGAACGTACCGGTGGTGGACTGATGGCCGAACTCGGCAGCCACCAAATGGATGCGGCTGGCATTTTTTGTAGTGCTTTACGTCGCGATGGTAAGAAAGCTCAACCGCTAAGTGTGCATGCTGTTGGTGGCCGCCATCTATTTGGTGCCGACCGCCACGTTGAAGACCATGTGTATTGTATGTTGGAGTTTCCTGCTCCAGGCTATGAAGATGCGTTCGATGTCGGTTACGCGGACTTTGGGACCGGTGTTGGAAAAGTAGCGGTGCCAAGTTATGAGAATGATGACAATAAGAAAATTGTGGTTACTTATTCTTCTATTAATGGGAACGGTTTTGGTGGGTACGGCGAAGTCGTCATGGGGACTAAAGGGACATTAGTCTTAGAAAAAGAAAAAGAGATGATGCTATACAAAGGCTCCGATACGACGACTAAAGTTGGAGTAAAAAAAGATGCCGGAGGACCAACGCTCGATACACAAGCGAGTGGTGAAGCTGCTCCGGTGGCTCAAGCCGCTCAGACGGGGCCGGTTAGTCGAGGTTATACCGAAGAGATTGAGCACTGGGCCTACTGCATTAGCCATCCATCACCAGAAAATCAACCACGTTGTAATCCGCATGTTGCCTTAAGCGATGCTGTCATTGCCCTCACTACTAACGTCGCAATACGTCAAGGTGCTACAGGGAAAGGCGGACATATTCAGTTTCAGGAATCGTGGTATGACGTTGACAATGATGCAACGCCCGATGGAAGCGATATGACCCAAACAAAACGCGACTTGCAAGGGTAAACGCAGAGTGGGGAAATCCATTTGTCGCCATACTGAATACATTCAACCATGGATTTACAGGAAGGCGAGAATTCGGCAAGCTAATCCTTGCCGAATTGGCGGCGGATGAATCCCAAGATGGCTAATACTACAATACAGCCTATGAGTAGCGGCAGAATCGCTTTGGCTGACGGTTTGTAGACGACGGCCATCAACAGTCCGATCCCAATGAGGATGCCAGTGGGACCGTTTAACTTTAACAATAATTTTTTGATATCGTCAAATGCTAGTAGCAGCATACCGAAGAGCACCGTGATCCGAAAACTCATCGGAAAGGCTGAATTTTGCCAATCTTCTGGGCCGAATTGCCAGATCCCGTAAGTGATGAGCACCAAAAAGGCGCACGCCACCTTTAGACGTTTTTTATGATCCATATGTCTTGTTGCGCCGAATAGCTGAACAAATGAACGAGTGCTGGAGGAATTGCTAGTTGATCTTATCTTTTAGCTGCGTCAAAAGATTGACGGCATTGCCAATCTCCGTTTTTTGACGTTCTGGATCTTGAGGGATTTCGCGCTCAATCGTTAGCGGGCCGGTGTATCCAATCGCATCAAGTGTTCGCAAGTAGTCTTCCATGCCAACAGCGCCATCGTTCAATGGTACTTCAGCACCCCACTCAACACCCGGATTGTCGGCCCATGTTGCATCCTTGCAGTGTACGCTGCGTACCAGCCCGCCAACTTGTAGTAAGGCTTCGATGGGTTCGCCTGTTCCGTATAGAATCATATTGGCCGGATCAAAATTAATGAACAAGTTGTCCCGCTCGACATCACTAATAAACTCAAGCAGGCCAGCGGCTGTTTCTTGTCCTGTTTCCAAGTGTAAGTTTTGATTGTTGTTCTTGCAGTGGTCTAAAATGTCACGGGTAACCTCGACCACTTCGCCATAGAGGGGGTTGGATTTGTCGTGGGGAATGAATCCGAGGTGTAAGGCAACAACGTCGCACTGTAGCATACGCGCGAAGTCAGCAATTTCTTTCATTTCTTGAACGCGAGCAGCTCGCAGAGCGGGTGGCACAATACCGACCGTTTCCACAACCGTGGGAATATCAGCATAACTTTCGCCTTCGAAACCACCGAATACTGCGGTGAGCGTTATACCGAGTTCGTTAAGATATGCGAGAAACTTTTCTGCATTTTCGGCTGTTCTGGTTTCCTTAGCTGGGGCATGTAGTTGAATGGTTGGCACACCCAGTTCGTGAGCTACTTCAATCTTGACTCCCAAACCGGCGTCGATACTTGTAAATACTCCAATTGGCCATTTTTCCACAATGCTTCTCCTTGAACTTTGTAATGAATCAATTTGATGTTGAATTTTCTAGTGTAAGCTAAAAGGTATGAATGATGTTATGGGGAATGGGTATCCACTAAATTAGATCCGGTCCAGCGAGTCGACCCATTGTAGGAATTGTAGACGATCGCTGTCTGACAGCCCTGCCTTGTCATTAAGGTGGACGGTCGTGACAGGATATTTTGCCTCAGTAAGTCGTTTAACTCCCGCTGCAGAAGCCTTGGCTAGTTTGGATTCTTTTACGATAAATGCGTAAAATGCCAATCGTTCGCCGGGGTCGTTGGCCTTGATTGCCATTCGAGCGGGTAGTGCCGCATCCAATGGCGCAACTCCCCGTATTAAGTCACGATGTGCAAACCCGACGAGGTATGACATGCTGCCACCAGCTTGTTGTCCATGGACAACGATGCGATTACGGTCGACCGAATAGGTGGATAATACGTTGTCGATCGTCTTGCGAATAAAATCAACTTCGTTAGGATTCCAGCGGGCGGGATCCGCCGATTGTGGAGCTAGCACAATAGCGTGATATTGTTCAGCAAGCGCGATCCATTGGGTTTGCAATTCCTCGTTGTCGGGATCGCCAGGTGCCTGTAACCAGACGATTAGTGCATGCGGTACGTCGTGCCGATAATTAGTTGGAATGATGGCCACGCACTCGTTCTTTTCTTCGGGAAGTTTCAAGTCAATCAATCCGGTTGCCAATGTGCCCGCAGGCGCCGCTTTGGAGGGATTAGCATGTGCTGAGATTGTTGGTGCTTGTTGAGGTGCGCGGCCAAGTTCGAGGGACACCGTAGTGGGTTCGTTGTTGCGTACATAAGTCAACGTGAGTTGATCCTGCGGCTCGAAGTTTGATACGACCAACCGCAGAGCGTTATGATCGGCAATGGCTTCGGTGTTGATGTGTGTAATGATATCGCTCTGTTGTAGTTTGATTTGTTGTGCTGGACTGTCGACATAAATGTGACGGATTTGTGCGCCCTGTTCTGTAAAATGTCGATCCGGAAGCACCCCTAAAAATGGATGCTCGTAAGGTTCAAGCTTCTCTACGAGCGTTGCTTTGACCGTGACGATTTGATCATCTCGTTTGACGGAAATCGTAATTGTGTTACCAGCATATTGGCCCCCCAATGCATGACGCAATTGTGCTTGGCGACTAATCACCATGTCGTTGATTTTGATGATTGTATCGCCTTTTTCAAGACCACCTGTCTGGGCGGGGGATTTGGGTTGAACGGCGACAATTTCTGCGGGCAAATCATATATGTCACCCGATTTGAGTGAGACGCCAAGCAAGCCGGAGTGTAGATCCTTGCCCGCTTTAAGCTTCTCTAAGTGTGGCAGGATATCAACCAGTGGTACGGCGAATCCGATGCCGGAGTCGTACCAATCGGTACCATCGGTGGGACTTTGGCCACCTGGGGAGAGTGGCGTTAAGATTCCGTAGACTCGACCCTGGATGTCGATTAAGGGGCCGCCATAATTTGCCGGTGAAATCTTGGCATCGGTTTGAATGGCTTTGCCCCAGATTCGATTGGTAGCGCTAACAATTCCTAAGCTCTGATTCACTACCTCACGTGAATACGTCTTGCCGAGAGCGACAGACCATTGCCCGACAATAACCTCCGCAAGAGGAACGGGGGACGCCGTGGTGTATTGTTCAGTCGTGTTAACCTTAAGCAGAACTAAATTGCGATTGTAATCACGTGAAATAAGGGTGGCGGCCGCGCGCTTTCCGCTCGGAGTGCTCACTAATATTGAAGTAAATGATGGCGGAAAATTCACAGCACTTGACAAAATGAATCCGTCATTGGAGACGGCCAAGCCCGAGACAGGACCGTCATTACCAGTTTCTAAACCGCCTAGAACTTCGATTTGCACGACACTTGCAGCGACTTGAGCGACTGCTTGTTGTAATGCTCTTTCCTCTTGCGCAAGCAAATCATCTTGAGCGACTAAGCTCTTGGTTAAAGTACAGAAACAAGTCGTGATAATCGCTACGAGAAGAAGTCGTTTAAATAGCGATAGTTGCTGGTTGAAAAAAATAATCATGATTTCTAGGTATTGCTGCTTAGGTAAACATATGTGTTTGAATTGTTTATTGTCCGGGCAATGTGATGTCAATTAAATTGTTGTCACGTTGGATGATCAGTGTGATATCGTCGATTTTGTCGATCAATGCAATTTCATTAATAAGTGTGTTGAGGGAATCGATGCGACGATTGTTTAAGTACAGTATCAGGTCATCGGGTTGGAGTCCTTTTTGCTCAGCGATAGATTTACGGGTGATCGAGTCGACGAACGGTGGAGTTTTGGCGAGAACGTCGGGAACCATGCGAATCCCAAGTGATTTCAGTGTATGTGGATTGTCTGGTCGTTTGACTGTTTCGTCAAAACTTCGCGGACGAGTACGTCCGGCAACAATATCTTCCACTGCTGTGGTCAGTTGAGCGATTGGTAATGCATAGTTAAGCCATGTCCCGTTCTGGGCATTGCGAAGTTCTTTACCTAATAGCCCCGCTAAATTTCCGTGACTGTCGGTCAGGGCGCCACCCGCAGCACCTGGGTTATTTGAAATGGCATCGAGCACGTAGATGGGACCTTGGTAGGGAGATTTAAATGCGCCACGGCGAGCGTTGAGTGAAGTCGTGGCGGCGATGATCCCGTGTAGCACACTGCATGGTTCATTGCCAGTGGCTACTCCAAATAGGTTGCTGATCGTTAGGATGCGGGCACCAGGTTGCAGGGCGACCGATTTACTTAAGGAAAAGTGATCTAGTTCTTGAGAATCGATTTTCAGGATAGCCATTTCTAGTCGCGGATCAGCGCCGATAATCTTACCTTCAAATTTGCGACCATCATCTAAAACGATCGTGATGTAGTCTGTATCCAATACATAACTCCATACCGTTAAAATGTGTCCATCACCGCTAATTAGGAATCCACTTTGATAGGCCTCAAGACCTTTCAGTCCACCAGCTCCGTAGATTTTTACCATTTTGCTTTGAACCGTATTGGAGGCCAAAGCAAGGTCATCTGCTTGGGTTGAGGATACTAGTCCACTGAGTAGCATCGTTGCAATCAACAGTGGCTTCAGTAGGTATCGGCGTTTTGAATATAATAGTGACATAGCTCAATTTGCTCCCTTAACGGCAGTGGGAAACTGATAGCTAGAAATGGCAAATTCTCCATAGATGACTTCGCCATGAATGACCTCTATGCGATGCGGTAACAAATGACCATTAACTTCTTTGTAGTCGCTGAAATAGAGCTCACAAGGGTCAACACCAAGGTCTGGGTACATTTCTATAGAAGTTAGATGACCGGATTTAGGGTCAAAATAATAGCGACATTCAATGACACTATGAGTGCCGATGAGGACGTCTTGTTTTTGTGAATGCTTGGGAGTCGGCATGGAACCAAGGTAGTAGACCTCGCCAAAGCGTGTTGGACTAACTTGCATGATGTGTTTCCACATGTGTAGTGCGACGAGCATCCCTCCGCTACCGCGGGGAGCATCCTGTGTGTTGAGTTCATCATCAAGATCGGCGAATGTCGTGCCCTGTGGTAGTTTGGCATCAACGCGATTCGCTTGGAGATTGATGGTGGCGGCCCCCAGGTTTCCGAGTTTTCCTTCAATAATCCAATTGCCCGGAAGCTTGTCGGCTTTGGTTAAACCGATGTACTTGTCCCAAACACGGTTTTGATTGAGCTTATTAAAATAGTAGTTTGAATAGCCATGACGTGCTTCAATGAAGGGTGCAACTTCTGGCGGGAATCCTTTTTTCTTGATCGTTTTAGCCGGCGGTTTTGCCCCCGGCGGATCATCCTTGGGTTTCTCCTGTTCTTGAGGAGGTGTCGGGGGCTTGCGATTGGGTTGTACTTTGGCTAGCAACTCCTCTGGACTGTGCACTCCGGCAAGGCGAACAAAAGTGTCGATTTGTTTTCCGTCTTGCAAGAAACTAATGGGAACTCTCCAACCACGTGGATAAATCCCAAGTACATTTTTGAATCCGTTGACGGTGTCAATTGGCCTACCGCCGAATGACAGCAGTTGATCACCATAGCGTAATCCTCGGCGGTATGCATCCGAGGATTCGATGATGTTGGAGACGACAACGGCGCCATTTTCATCGGTTACCATGTTGGCACCGAGCGTAGCGTGGTCGAGAAACCGGCCGCTGTGTAAATAGCCAAGGAAATGTTTGATCTGATTAATTGAAATTGCATATCCGACGCCGACGTTGACGCGTCCACGTTTCTCAAAAGATCCGCGTCCGTTAATGCCAATGAGATCGCCGTTAGCATTGAACAACGGGCCACCGGAATTCCCTGGGTTAATTGAAGCGTCTGTTTGGATGCAGTCAGCATATTCTAATAAAGTGCCGGCTGGGTACTGATACCGATGTACGCCAGATACGATGCCATAGGTTACTGTTGGTTGAAAATCGGTGGCTAGCAGGAATGGGTTTCCAACGGCAAAGCACCAGTCGCCCAGTCTTACTTGGTCACTGTCGGCCATCTTTGCGAATGGAAAGTCATCACGACCGATCATTTTTATCAAGGCGACATCGCCAACGGGATCAACGCCTACGACAACGGCGTCATAAAGCTGCCCATCGTTGAGTGCACATTTCATCGCCGTGCCAGCTGGTTTGACGACGTGAAAGTTACTCAATGCATAACCTTCAGGACTAATTAAAACGCCGGAACCGCCCCCCTTACCTCCGGCAGCGAACACCATAACGGTTGAAGCAGATGCCTTGCGGATCGCTGCAATGCGTTTAGCTTGAGCCGACAATACTGATGCTGGCACGTCGACCGCTTGGACGGCTGATGCGCAAAATAACAACGCGATTACTAATGCCGAGCCTATTGCTTGTGTTTTGCGTAAGGTGAAAATCACTACTGTCTCCAGGAAATGCGTTGCGGTTTACCGTTGAGGTATTCCTATCTACATGTTATTCATTTAACTGTTGCTATTTCAACACTCGAGCATCACCCATATTTAGCTGGTCGCCGATGTCGAGGTTTTTTCCATAGTCAACTTTGATCTTTATCCGCCTGACCCCATCGATGTTTATGTCTAAGGATCGTGGTTTATCGCTGCCGGTAACAAAATCCTGAAACAGCTGTTTATTATCACCCAGAATTGTTAATTCCACGTGGCCACGCCCGTTCATTGATGGGTCAATTCCGATATCCATTTGTAGTTTAGAAAACGTGTCCGGTAGTCTTAGAGACATCACCGTGCGACTATGGATCGAAATTCCTTTGGAATAGCTCTCCGTTCCAACCATCAGCGGAGTGCCATCGATGGAAATGTCCATGCGTGGGTGGTAGACCTTGGACAATCGTTTACGGATTAAATTGCCAGATAAAAATGGTGTCCACTCAACAGCCTCAGGGGTTATATCACTTAAATACAAAATGTTGGTACTCGCAAAATCTAATCGATTTAATTCCGACAGCTTGAGGGTCAATGATTCACCTGTGCAAGTGCTGGCTTGTAGTTTCTGGTTGTCAGAGTCGAGTTTGAGTTGGCTCACTTGCCAAACGTTGTTTAATGTGTCGGTGAGTCGACAGAGTGACTTGGCGGCTTCTTTGTTGGCGGGTTTCACAAGTCGAATGCCTGCTAATTTTGAAATTTCAACGGGTATTTTATCACCGCCAAAATTGAATGTCACGAATTCTCCATCAATTGCTTCGACGATGCCTTCAAGTTGATCGATGGCACCCGATTGACGTTGCACGATTAAAATGTCCTCCGCACTATCCGCCGCTATTATTTGTTGATATTGCCGCAGTGCTTCGTCGGCTAAGGACTTAAATTGGATATCGCGGATGCTATCTGCGTGACAGATAAAGGACTGTGTACCCCCAATAACCGCAGTGCATTTTTCGCTGGTCAGGGTGATTGATTTTGCGTGGAAACTAGACCCATCGTGAAGTGTTATCAGAGTGGTTGCATCTTTGGCAGGTGCAGTCTGATTTGTAAAAACGATTGACTGTAATTGGTCTAATGCATGTCGAGTTTCCCCGGATTTACCAGTTAGCGTAATTTCTTGGCTATTGAGCGCTGAGATACTTCCAGCGACTGGGTCCCCTTGCAGTAGGTTTACCTGTACCTCACTGGATACAAATAACGCTGCCGATAAAAGCACGGTTGTCCACATATGAAATTAATCGCCCCCCTAAGAGCTTGTTCGATATGCCAGCGAATAACGGTGGCGGTGTTGGATATGTGGTTTCGTTAACCTTCGTCACGAGCCAGTTTTCGGAAATACTCTTCAATCACTTCACGATAATGAGCGGGCAATTCTTTGCTGATTTGTTGCAGTGCTTTTTGTCGCTCGCGTGGAGGTAAAGCTCCCCAGTCATCGCCGTCTTTGACGCCTTTGTTGTCAACATTACCAGGACCCGAACCGCCAAGGTTGGATGAATCTTGCGCGGGCGAGCTTGAACTGGAGCTCCCCCCACCGCTACCGGATTGTTGTTGTTGCTGCTGCTGTTCCAGCTCTTCAATCATTTTGTCGAGCTTGGCGATGACATCATCTTCTTCTTTGCGAACTCTTGTGCCAGCTCGTCCAAGCTTCAATCGGCGACGAATATCCGCCATCAAGCGAGCCACTTCGTCCAATGAGTCAGACTTTAATGGTCCGACGTCGGCTTTCATCAAGTTGGCAATCGTGCTGTAGCGTCGTGGTAGTTGCTCTTCGTTCTCTAATAAAAGATCAATTTTCTGTAGACAAACGTCTTTGGCGAGAATGCGGTGGTAACCTGTAGCTTGATAAAATAACAATGTCGCCGGATCAACAACCTGGTTTGGGGTGATACCTTCAAGTACTTGTAAACATTCGTCTTGTAAGTCGCTGTGAGCGAGCCAACGAGCGTAAAAGAGTCGTAGGTTATTTCTTAGGAATTCGTTTAATGACTCGTCGGTAAGCATACTTGGAATAATATTTGCTGCCGTTGCCGGAGTTGTTTCGAGGCGGGCTGTAAGTTTACGTACATCGGTGTTCGCTAATGCAAAGCTATTAATGAGTTGGTCGAGCAACAATGAGCGGTCGGGTGATTCAATGGGTATTTCCCACAGAATCGCAATCTGTTGCTGGATGGCTTCGGGAACTTCGGAGTCGCTAAGGTATTTATCTAGTTCGGCTTTGACTGTTATTGCATCGGGAAACGACCAAGTCGCTCTTTTTTCGAGTTCATCCTGCGCAGAAACCGTTGTTGGTGTTATTGCCACACAAAATAACGTTGCTATTGCAGCACAAGTGATGGTTGATGTGAGTTTCATAGTTCAAATGCCCAGCGAAAAAAAGGCTGTGGTCGTTATTGGTTTTTACCAAGTACAATATCTCGAGTAATACGTTGTAAGCTTCGTTGCGTATCGGAAAGTTTCTGCAGTGCGGTAATTAAGTCGACATCCATTGCTTGACCTGCTGGATCATCGAGATCGTCGAGCAGGCGAGAGTATCGTTTTGTGCGTTTGTTGATGCGCAGTTGAAGCGATCGAATCATCCGGAGTTCGGCTAATTTGTCGACCAGTGGTTGCTCTTGTTGCTGCTGCTGCTGTTGTTGCTGTTGCTGCTGTTGTTGCTCTTCTAGATCTTGTTGCGCTTGTTGCAGCGCTTCAATCATCTCCTCAATAGATTGGATTATATCTTCTTCAATGCCAAGGGTTATACGACCAACTTTCAATTGACTTAAGCGGCTGGCAGCCTGTTCCATATCTTCTCGCATTATTTTGACAGTTTCTGGAAATGCAATCGACGAGCCTTCCTCAAGCAGTAATGTAAGCACTTTGTCAGCTTCTAATCCAATACGTCGTTGTTGAAAGCTTAGTTTATTAGCTGCCACTTGGACTTCACGATCCTGATCCGATTTAGGAGTTTTTGAAAGTTGCAATGTTCCTTCATACACTTTGAGCTCCATTTCGAGCATTTTCCGAAAACGACCCTCGAGCAAAGCTAACATCCTTTCTAATTCTTCTTCGCGTAGCTGGCGAAGAATTTCTTCAAGTTGTGCTTTGGCTTCAACGAGTTTTTTCTTGGCCTCTTCTTGTGCTTCAATAGATTCGCTGCGGCGTGCATTTTCAAGTTCGATTTGGGCCTGCTTCATCTGTTCTTGCGCTTCTTCCAAACGCTTGCGAGCCGGATTGTCGTCTTGCTGACCACTCTCACCGCCTTCACCGCCCTGTCCCGGTTTGCCTTCGCCCGGTTTGCCTTCGCCCGGTTTGCCTTCGCCCGGTTTGCCTTCGCCCGGTTTGCCTTC
>JABHUV010000271.1 GCA_018658605.1 Planctomycetaceae bacterium
CGTGATCTTCAATTTCGTTTACTCAGGTTGTTTGATGCGATGATTCTCAACAGCGAGTTCCCCGAGGGATTCCGTGAAGCGATTAAGCTCCGAGGTTTTGACACGGGTATCGGACGACAACCTCAAGGCCCTGTGCTGACTGCCAAGTTACAGGAACTCAGCCGCGATTTGTCGACGCTGCTACACGAGGAAGGATTCACACAAGTGGTCACCGCCGATTCAAACACTAGCAGTGCTGCTCCGATTTCCAATGACAACATCGATACGATTGTCCAAGGGGTCCTGGCCGAACTATCTCGCCGCGGATTAGCTCAATAGTTGACCGACAAATCGTTTTCTTGCACGGGTCGGCATAAGACATCCTCCTACCGAAATTACCTCCAATTACTATTGACGTAGATTGTCAATCTTGGCAAAATTCGTCGAAGTTGGCAGGCTTGGTAACTTTCGATGACTTTGGAAAACCAGGTGGTGTCAATGAGATGCGGTGAAATCGTAGATTAGTCGAGCTAGACAGGTAAGACTAACCACGCAACTAGCATAACAAACGTTACAACAGCATAAATTTCGTTCAGGAGGGACGGTACGTGTCACTCACATCAAAAACTGTGTTCACAACAGGTGAAGCAGCAAAGATTTGTAAAGTCAGTCAACAAACCATCATTCGTTGTTTTGACAACGGATCACTTAATGGATTTCGAGTGCCTGGTAGTCGATTCCGCCGCATCCCGCGTGAAATGCTATTTTCCTTTATGAAAGAAAATGGGATTCCAACCGACGCCTTTGAAAGTGGTAATCGCAAAGTGCTTGTCGTCGATGACGATCTAGAACTGGTAGAACTGCTTGTCGATGTTTTCGAACGTGACGGCCGTTTCGATGTAAAAACAGCCAATAACGGATTTGACGCAGGTATGGCTGTTCGTGAATTTCGACCAGATCTTGTCGTGTTAGATGTCATGCTCCCAGATATCAACGGTAAAGAAGTTTGTGTTCGAGTACGCAGCGACGACTCCCTGGAAGCCGTAAAAATTATCTGCATTTCGGGGATGGTCGAGCAAGACAAAATTGCTGAACTAACCGCCGCCGGTGCTGACGACTTCATGCACAAACCATTCACCGTAGATCGTTTGCTTGACCGAGCATGTGATCTGCTGGAAATGGAACGTGCGCAGACCAGTTAGTTGAAACCTTGTTTTAACTTTAAAGGTCGTATATCAACTTAAGCTAAACGCGTATCGTTAACCTGCGATGCGCGTTTTTTTATTATCTCCCACTCTTCATATTATGCAAACTTGGCCTACTATCACGATTCAACATCGACAACTGGCTTTGCCACAAGTTGCCAAAACGCTTAACCGATATGTAACAGGGGTTGTCAAATTAAACCCACAAGAACGCACGGCTCAACTGCTGAAGCTTTTTGCAGACGATCCATTTTTCACCGCTTGGGTATATGCCCTAGCCGCGGCCCGAGGACAACATCCTAGCGATGTCTCGGAACTCGTTGAATGGATGAACGATGCCGGCCAAACGTACATTGCCGATCTCGACCCGGACCTCGTCGGTGAACTCCAACCGCCAGACCCTGCAGATAGCATTACGTTAGTCACCGCAATTGTCGCTAACAGCCGCAAAGTCGAGCATGATCTAGTAGCTGAATTGGTCGCTTGCGATTTTACCGATTTGCCGGCAACCGTCGACGCTGAAATTCACGATGCACTAACACAACTCGCTGCACCTCCTAGCGACCAAGATGGACTTCAGTTGGATTTTTCGGATCTACAAAAAGTATTGCGTTGGGACACGATGGAACACTCCTTCCAACAACAATTGCACACCCAAAAAATGCTCGCGATCAAAAATTTCGCCTATGGTGCAAGCCACGAAATCAACAACCCATTAGCGAATATTTCAACTCGGGGACAAGCACTGCTATACGATGAAACAGATTCGGACAGACAACGATCACTCAATACGATCGTCGCTCAGGCATTTCGGGCAAATGCCATGATTGCGGATCTGATGTTGTTTGCCCACCCGCCGACGATGCAACTCGAACGCCAAAACCTGCCGGAAATTCTCCAACGCAGTGCTGGGGAAATGGCCATTCAATTGAAAGCCAAGAACATTCAGATCGAATTAACTGGCGACTCTAACATCCATGTGGTCGGTAACATCAATGGTTTATTTGAAATGTTCAAGGCCCTACTCCAGAACTGTGTCGACGCCATGGAATCGGGTAACATCGCCATTGGCTGGACGCCACAACTCGGACAAGTGCGCATCGAAATCGCTGACACTGGCCCCGGCATTGCAGACGATATTCTACCGGTGATCTTTGACCCATTTTTCTCAGGTCGTGAAGCTGGACGCGGTCTAGGATTTGGACTACCCAAAGCTTGGCGAATCGCACAAATCCACCATGGTTCTATTGAAATTAAGAACCTCAGCGATGACGATGCAAATTCTATAGGAATCTGTGCCACGGTTCACCTCCCCGAGAGCCGTGAATCCTGAGATAGCATATCCAAAACAGGATGTGTACTTCATAATGTGACTATGAATTCATCTACTTACCAATACGATGTAATTGTAGTTGGCGCGGGCCATGCAGGCACCGAAGCAGCGGCAGCGGCAGCACGCGCCGGTGCGAACGTCGCGCTGCTGACTACCAATCTCGATACCGTCGGGCAAATGAGCTGTAACCCTGCCATCGGTGGTGTTGGTAAAGGGCAAATCGTACGCGAAATCGATGCCCTCGGCGGCCTCATGGGCTTGGCTATCGATAAAACCGCACTACAGTTTCGCATGCTCAATCGCCGTAAAGGTCCCGCGATGCATAGCCCCCGCGCGCAGGCTGACAAAAAACTGTATCAGCAAGAAATCAAGCAGCTCATTGAACAACAAGCGGGACTAACGCTGCGACAAGAAATGGTCGAGGACATTCTCACTGAAAAGGTTGGGGAACGAGTGGTCGTTCGAGGTGTCCGCGTCACAGGTGACGCCGTCTATTATGCTCCTCGCCTAATCCTGACGACCGGTACCTTTCTCTCCGCATTGATGCACACCGGTGAATCCCAAACGGCGGGTGGCCGTGCGGGTGAAGGAACAAGCAGCGGAATCAGCAGTGCTTTAAACGAAGCGGGGTTTCGACTCGAACGATTCAAAACAGGCACGCCCCCTCGAATCAATGCCCGCACCGTCGACTTCTCCCAAACCGAGATTCAACCTGGTGATGACGATCCTCAACCATTTTCATTCGTAACGAAACAACTTACACAAGAACAACTACCCTGCTGGATAGCGCATACAAATGAAGCGGTGCATGATCTAATCAAAGCGAATCTAGATCGAGCACCCATGTACAACGGCCAAATCGATTCGGGTGGCCCTCGATATTGCCCATCGATAGAAGATAAGGTCGTTCGCTTTGCTGACAAATCAAGCCACCAGCTGTTTCTCGAGCCCGAAGGTTACGAAACCGAAGAGATATACGTAAACGGTATTTCAACTAGCTTGCCTCGAGACGTGCAAGATGCCATATTTCAGCTGATCCCCGGACTCGAAAACGCACAAATCATGCGTTATGGCTATGCCGTCGAATATGATTTCGCCCCGCCAGATCAACTGCGTCCAACACTGGAAACTAAGTTTATTGATGGGCTGTATTTTGCTGGTCAAATCAACGGTACCACCGGGTATGAAGAAGCGGGAGCTCAGGGCCTAATTGCCGGCGCTAACGCAGCGCTTGCTGAGAATAGCGAAACGCCGTTAATCATCGGTCGTGACCAGGCTTACATCGGCGTGTTAATTGATGATTTAGTAACGTGCGGTGTGGACGAACCGTATCGCATGTTCACTTCACGAGCGGAGTATCGGTTGATGCTACGGCAAGACAATGCTGACCGCCGCTTAACTCCGCTAGGATTTGAAAAAGGTCTCGTTAGCCAACAGCGTTTAGACCAACTACAGCAAAAAGAAGAACACATTAAACGAACACTGGCAGCATTAGAAACAAAATCGATTGGTCAGGGGACATTGAATAAGTACTTGAAACGTCCCGAGACACAATGGGATGAAATTTTAGAGCACTTACCAGAATTATCTGAAATGTCTGAAGCAGTTGTGGAGCAGGTCGTCTACGACGTAAAGTACTCGGGCTATATTGCTCGCCAACAGCTTGAAATTGATCGGCAACAGCGACTACAGGATAAAAAGATACCCGACGATTTTAATTACGATGGTATCGGCCATTTGCGCACCGAAGCCCGTCAGAAGTTAGCGAAAATCCGCCCCGTGAGTATCGCTCAAGCTTCCCGCATCAGCGGCATCACGCCAGCCGACATGGCATTGGTTCTAGCCCACCTGCGATCATAAACATCGGTGGTTCAAATTTAGCTGCCACTCGTGGAAAGACAACACAGCCTGAGCTATTCATCCGTGGCACCACCAAGCGTAACCGATATTTTATATTTGTTTTGCAAATGAGCGTGTGCAGTACTTGCATAGGACGCCTTGGGATACTTCTTGCAACACGACTGAAACGCCTTGATCGCCAATTCACGGGATGTCATTGCCTCATAGGTGTACCCAATTTGCAGTTGAGCCCAGGGAGCTAAACCTTCGTGACCATTGACTATCTGCCCATATAGAATCAAGGCTTCTTTGTGCTGTTTCAACGCTCGGTGACAGGCGGCCATTTGTTTATAATTTTCCGGAAAGTTCTCGCATTGTCGATAGGTACCAATCGCTTCCTTGAATAGATTCGCCTCGTGCTGAGTGGTTGCTAACGCCCATATCCATTGCTGGAAATTAGCCACGTCGGTCTTCACCAAAGCTTGATACCCTAGAATAGCCTGAGGGAATTTACGAAACTCTCGATATGTTGCTGCTTCTGCACCTCGCCAAGTTGCTCCGTTTTCCGCATCGATTCCCGCTAGTTGCTTATAGACAACGACTGCTTCATCTGGCTTCAATTCCGCGCGAAAACTCTGGGCGACCTTAGCCAACCCCGCAACTTTATCCTTGAATTGACGATAGATCGTCCGCGACTGCTCAAATCGCTTCTGTGACCCATGATAATCCGCAATGCTCGACAGTAAATCATCTCGGTTTCCAAACACTCCCAACATCGTTTTGTAGGCAGCCAAGATTTCTTTATCACGCCGCGAATATTTTTGCACTTCGATTATTTGATACCATTGGCCCAGCGCTTTATCAGTCAATTGTTCTGTCGACAAATCTGTTTCAATATTCTTCCTTAGAAATCCAATGGTTTGATCGGCAACCTTATAACCCACACTCTGAGTCTTTTCTACGGCGACCAAGTCACCAATGGGAGTGCGACTATAAGAATAGACATAATAAAAAAGTCGATCGTCTTTATAATTGGTTTCAAGACATTCAAGCCCGCTGGCAAACACCCCATTTCTAAAATAATGCACAGCGAGTGAATTAGCCGCTGTGGCACATGTGCTTTGTATTAATGAAGTGCGAGGAATATCGAATGCCATCCGTTTCCAAATTTTCACCAAGCTTACTTCGTCTTTTTCTCTAATCGCAATCTCTGCTAATCCGGCTAATGAGTATACTGCCACCGCAGCCTTAGGGTAATCTGAAATCGTTTGCTGATATGCTGACTTTCCACTTGGAACACGACCGATCGCGACATACGTTTTTCCAATTAGGTACGATGCTTTGGCTGCGTCCGCTGATTCTGGCCAATAGTCAATCACCGATTGAAATCCTTCCTTAATGGCAGTGTTTTGTTTCCGGAGTTGATTGAGGCACAGGCTCCATTTTAGTTGAGCAAACGAGGCAGCGTCACTTACCTCATACAACGACAAGTATTTTTCATATTCACTCATCGCAACATCAAACTTTTTGTCCTTATAGTATTTCTCCGCAATGTTCATCTGATAGCGTTCAACTTCTCGCATTTTCGCCCACCGCTCAAGCGACATTTCATCCAACTTTGTCTGTGCGTACAGTACTTGCAAGTCCATCGTTAGGACAACCAGTATTGCCAACATCGAAAGTAGTAGCCAATTCTTTGTGTAAATCACTAGTCTTCTCCATTCGAATTTTGTTGAGCAATGCGCCAACGCGAATGTCCAACATGTGCATAGTTAATAACATTCACCCCCAAGCGGTAACTGCTATTCCAAATTTCAGCAGAAACACCTGCGTGTCCATCTGCCCAAGCGTCACCAATATCGCCCGGATGGTAATAGCATATCCAGCGACCATCTTTAAACCAACCTAAAGCTTGCACACCGCCGTGTGGTGCGACGATTGGTACTTTCGGAATTTGATATGGTTTCATATGAATGTCGTCGTCCGCCGGAATGCGCACCGGCTTCACATCACCGGCGATTCGTTGCATCATCGATAGAAACTGATTATGAAAATGCCGACTGCCACCATTGTCTCCGAAGATCATGCCATGCTTATCAAAAATATACTCTCTGAGAATCTTAATGTCATTGTTCCCAAGAGAAATATTCTTTTGGCCTGTTATATAAAGTAAGGGAGGACATCGCACCTTATCAAACGCTTGCAGTTGACTCGGCGACACTGCCTTGGATTGTTTAGCCACCTTCTGCCCAGTCAACTCGGTGTATTTGATTAACATATTCATGTCACCACCAATTCCGAAATCTTGGTTCCAATCACCACCGGCATACTCAAGTCGAAAGAATCCGACCGAGCCCTTATTAGTTCCTCCCGCAAATCCAGCGCCTTCGCCTTCCCCATCGCCAATCTTGTATTGGTGCGCAGTAACCTCGCTGAGCTCCAATTTAACTTCATCGATCTCCGGCGCGTTGTAATAGATGGCGCTAAAGGGATTTAGGATAAACTTCTTGCGGATAATCTTCTGAACCTTGACGACCTGTTGAACAGTTTCCGTAACGCCGCCACCGGCTGGTAAATCGTAATACTGTGTACAACCGCGAAACTGGCTCAGAATCATGCACACCAAGAAAAACGTAACACAATAACTGACAAAACTGCTCAGCGATTGATTCAGCCGTGGAGATTTCTGGCCGTAGTACCATGCTTGTGGATCGAGTGGATTCCAAATCTTAGCCTGAGGTTCTTTGTCTTTCGTTCTCACAGGCGTTTCATGCCGCAGTGTGGCTTGCAGATTAAACGCCTTACGACGTTCTGCTTCCAGACGCTGGGCGATACGTTCGATGCCCCAGACAACCCAAATCAATCCCGTTATAAAAAAAGTTACGAGCCCAACGCGTGCAACATAGCCTCGCAATACACCAAACTCTAGCCAATCAGAGAAATAGATCCCTGCCTGCCAAAATATCGGTATAGAAACAGTGAAGGCAAACCAAAAGCGAATGAGGTTTTCCTGGCGGCGGTGATATTCAACCCGCATACGGATTGCCATTGCAATAGCAGCGCCTGCAAACAACAACGTGTGATCCGGTAATAACCCGACCCACACCCAGTCAATTACGGCAGCAAACCAAACAAGAGTCACTACGACAGCTGTCCAACGCGTTCGCCGATTAATGTTGCGCCATGTTTCCAAAAAAATAGTTCCACCTATTAAACTCGGACTCTATTCAATTCCATCTAACAAGTCATTGAATTGACTATCAAGCGGATTCGCATCTGGGTCCGCGGTTTTCGTTTCACCAATTTGAAGCTTGTCCAACAGTTCTTCACCCTGAGCTGTTGGCGTTTGTGAAGAGCCTGTTTGGTCTTCAGTGCCAGCATTAGAATTTGATCCTTGTGTACCCGCATTTTCTGACGTGGGCGTGATTCCTTGTTGTGTAACCACTTCATCCTCGTCAAGAAAAAACGGGATCAGTGTAAATACAAATAACACCACTAGAAAACCGATTGTGGAAATCACCAGTCCCCGAATTAACCCGTTGTTCGAGGCAATCTCTATCGCTTCCTGAGGTTTCCGACCCTTTAAACTACGCATAAATTCACGCAATTCGGTAATCGACGCGACCCCGTTGTGCCTAACACTACGAATATCCGCTGCAATTCCACCGATACCTTCTCTTTGGTTTTCTGCTTTATTCTGTTCAGAACTATTCATAGTCTATTCCCTTTTTTGCTCCAACACGTGGACAAGATCCCCACCAACTTCACTAATCGCAGCTATTGCCGGTTCAAAATACATAGCCTGCGCATCCTTATGCACTTTAAAAAACACTTGTCGGTCACCGGCAGCGGCATTGCCCAACAGTGATTCTACTTCGCCGGCAATTTGTGTTTCGCCGACTTGTTGTCCGTTAACATAGTATTTGTTATCGCTGTCAATCAGCACGGATACTCTGGCTGCACCAGATGCCGTAATTTCAACGGCCGAAGCGGGTTGCCAATGCAAATGACTGTCATCCTCCGCGCGTGCTAAGATCACAAAAAAGATCAACAGGTTGAAGGCAATATCCCCCATGGCCATACTTGGAACGTCCGCTTTGGAAGCGCGGCGACTTATTTTCATAGCAACACTCCTCCCAAGTTATGAATTTGGCACAACCATTTGTTGTACCTCTTCAGTTTGAATTGTGACGATTCCACCGGCGCGTTCAATCATCTCAGTAACAATGACCCAATGGCTATACGGCGTATCCGGTTTGCTCTGCACAATCACCACGCGATCTTCTTGACGCACTTTTCCTTTTAACGATCGGCCTAAAGCGATTGCGAAATCATCTTGACTAAGAATCGCTCCGTTGAGCATGACTGCATTACGCGTCAACTGCACTTGGATGTTTTCTGTTTGCTCCTCAGATTCCTGATCACTACGAGGCAGCGACTGCTCGCGCCCGCTATCAGGCTGTACCGACGCACAAACTAAAAAGAAAACAATCAGATTAAAAGCGATATCTCCCGTCGCACTCGCAGGAGGTTCAACCATAGGGCTCAATCGCAATCGTTTTTTCCTCACGATTCACTTCCCTCCGCGGATTCATCCTCGAGTCCGGCAGTAGCCAGTTGGATTGTCACATTCTCAATAAGCTCAGTAGCCGATTGTTCAACTTGCAACACAAATTGATTGATAACGCTTGTGAAATAGTTAAATCCGACAAACGCTGGAATTCCCACAATCAAACCGAAACATGTTGTTAACAACGACACTTGAATCCCCGCAGCAGCAGCTTCGACGATATTTGTTTCGCCCATTTGATCCACAATATTCTGAAAAGCAACAATCATACCTTGGACTGTTCCTAAGAACCCTAGCATCGGCGCGGCGCTTGACACGGTCGCCAGCACAGGCAAGTGTCGCTCTAAACCGGCGACAATATGCACACTGTAGTCATCCATCGCTTTGACGACTTGTTCTTCCGTTCTGGCAGCATCGTAATTCAACTTTCGCAAGACATAATACTTCCTCAATCCCGCTGACAAAACCGCAGGCACTGGACCCGCCTGCTGGTCGCATAACTCCAACGCCTCGGAAACATTGTCCTCAAACAATAACTGCTGCACTTGCGCCCGCACATCGTCGTCGTCCACGTTAAGCATTTTGAGACTACGGTATCGTTCAATGATGACACCTACCGCCAAGATTCCCATAATCAAAATGGGCCACATAAACAGACCACCATTGAGTAATAACCCTAAAGCCCCCGCGTTCTTAAATTTTTCCCAACTCGAACCACTCACGGTTTTACTTGTCTCATCTATGGCATTCCCAGCCTCTTCATCTGAATTCTCGGGACCACCGGCGTCGCTACTCGTTGAGTCACTACTATCATCACCTGCGGAGTTATCTAGAGCTTCGTCATCCACAACCGTGGTAGCGGCGTCTGTTACTGATTGTTCTGCGGTGGAATCATTCGTCGCGTTTTGCTGAGCTGAATCCGATTTAATATCACCAAGAATATCATCTTGAGCCACTGCTGGGCTAGCCAGCATTACACACGATAAAATGGCTAAGCTTAAAGTTAGGGCAGTGTTACCTATAATTGTAAACTGGTTTAATCGATTCAATCGACGAATCATAATCTCGTACTTTCTGCAATTTCAATTCGAGGGTTATTTCTTAGTTGTCGTTGTCAATGCTGTTCGCTTCCGCTTCAAACTGATTTAGCATCTCCGGTAACGCTAAACGGCCTCTAGCAAACTTCGCTGCTTCACTCGCAGGGAAATCCCACCGGCAACGGTTGTAACGCCGGAAAGCAAGTTGATTATTTTTGGCCATGCGGTAACTTTCACCACTCCAGAACAAGCCATCTGCACCTAAAGTGTCATCCGGAAACAGCTTCGTGAACTGGTCAAAAGATTCAGCGGCTCGTGTAAACTCTTCGTTTTTATAATATGCTTGACCAACACGAAAAGCCATTCGCTGGGCATGCTCGTGAGCTTCAAATTTTTCCAAGAACTTTTCACCGACTTGAGCGGCAATCACGTAATTTTCAGCTTTATAGAAATGATCCGAAATGCGAATCATCACACTGGCAATCAAAGGGCTCTTAGGAAACGTTGCTGCCAATGTGACATAGGCTTCGAGTGCTTCATCGAAGTCTCCTGCTTCTTCAAAGCATTGAGCCATTTTGAATTGCGCGTCTGGAGCGAGTGTATGATCAGCGTATTGCTGAAGTATCACTTCGTACGACGCAATGGCTTGACTCCATTGCCCTAATTCTTGAGAAAACTGTCCTAGTAGGTAGCTTATCCTCGGAACGTATTTAGGATCGGGATAATCCTCCATCACTTCCTGTAATATCCGGCGACCGGATTTCAGATCTACCAATTGTTCCTCATCGCGGCCAATTTCTTTATGGCTTTTGAACAGCTCAAAATAGCTTTCAGCGATACGAAACTTGGTTTCAACAGCCAATTCTTCATCATTAAAAGCCTTGGAAAACGCTGCCACTAAACCATTTGTGCCAACCACCACGGGAATTTCTGTAGTTAGTGCCAGCGGATCAACCGAGTCGGCAGACCGTTGATCGCTGTAGGTAACACTAATCACATCCCCAAAATAAGTTTCAATAATGGGATCGTCCGTTTTCAAGTTGTCGGCCACCGGGTTCTCATTCGCTGCTAGCATAAAAGCACCGGTAAAATCACCGCTATGCACAGTCGTTTCAATCAGTCGAATTGTTTCCTGTTCACCAATCTTTGTCGTTAACGTGACTTCAACGGAGTCACGTTGGTCACTCACATCTTGATCCGCATCAAACACACGTAAAAATAGTTTCTCACCAACATGCAGCTGTTCAACAGATTCTTCGTATTCTCGATCAGTCACCGTCAATTCTCCAGTGACTACAAGCCGCGCAGTGTGTGAACGAATCGTTTCTTCGTCGGCCGGAGTAATTTCATCTTTATATCGCAGATTGATGGTATCCGTGCCAGAAACGTTTAAGACCATTGCCACCAATCCTGGTAATAACTCTTGTTCCTCTTTACCGTCATGAACCCGTCCAATCAATCCGCGTGGCATTTCGGCGGTGAGCGGGATGACCGAGGGAGTCTCTTTGCTACCAAGCTGCATGATAACTTGCCCAACAAAACGCCCCGCCAATAATGCTTCATTATCGGTTGCACTACGCGGCAAATCGGAATGTGCATTGCTAATAACGCATTCAACAACGACCGCAGATCCACCAGTGGTTACCAAAACGACATTCACAACGCTGCCCGAGTCCTTGGCACGGTCTGGATCAAAAACCTCCACGAGTAATGGAACGGCAAAGGCCACGGCAGCTGTTTCTAGCTGACTCGTTTCAGGGGCATCAGCAGTTTCATCAACAGTTTCAGGGGCATCAACAGTTTCAGGGGCATCAACAGTTTCAGGGGCATCAACAGTTTCAGGGGCATCAACAGTTTC
>JABHUV010000275.1 GCA_018658605.1 Planctomycetaceae bacterium
CGCAACGTAATCTCGCAACATGGCGTTTCACCTGACGCAGAACGGACCTGAAATCTTACCAACTGCCAGGTGCCTTCTATTTCACCTAAGATTTCTTGCTGTATCAATGCGTGAATATCACCGTCATAGATATCTTTTTTCTTATCCGCTAGTTTTTTGAACTCAATAAACACTTCCTGCAATTGTTCGCCCGACAAATGATAGCCTAACTCTCTCGCTCGATCCCCTAATGCCGCTCGCCCTGAGTGTTTCCCCAGCACTAAATCTGTTTTGGCTAAGCCCACATCCTCTGGCCGCATGATTTCATACGTCGTACGTTCTTTCAACATTCCATCCTGATGAATTCCAGCTTCATGGGCAAAAGCATTACGTCCGACGATTGCCTTGTTGCGTTGGACTTGCAATCCCGTAATGGACGATAGTAATCGGCTCAACGGTACCAAGCGAGGAGTGTTTATATTCGTTTCACAGTTGTAGATATCGGCACGGGTGTTCAGTGCCATGACGACTTCTTCGAGCGAGCAATTCCCGGCACGTTCGCCGATCCCGTTGATGGTGCATTCAATCTGCCCAGCACCATTCTCGATCGCCGCTAGACTATTTGCGACAGCTAAACCTAAATCGTTATGGCAATGAACACTGATTACGGCTTTGTCAATATTTGGCACTCGATCACATAACATCTTGATCGTTGCTCCCATTTGATCTGGCGTAGCATAGCCGACCGTATCCGGAATATTCACAGTCGTTGCTCCTGCTGCAATTGCTGCTTCGACAACTTCACACAAAAAATCGTGTTCTGTCCGTGCAGCATCTTCGGGCGAGAATTCAACATCATCACAATAGTCAACAGCACGGCGCCCTCCATCGACAGCGCGGCGGATGATCTCTTCTCGAGTCATTTTTAACTTAAACTCACGGTGAATTGCACTAGTTGCTAAGAATACATGAATTCGACTCTTCTCCGCATGTTTCAAGGCCTCCCATGCTCGATCAATATCCTTGTCACTACATCTTGCAAGTCCACAAATAGTTGCTCCATGCATCGTCCGAGATATTTCACTTACGGCTTCAAAGTCACCTGGCGAGGCGATTGGAAAACCAGCTTCGATAATGTCGACACCCATATCGACTAGCGCGTGTGCTAACTCAAGTTTTTCGTTGAGGTTCATGCTACAGCCTGGTGACTGTTCCCCGTCGCGTAACGTAGTATCAAAGATTGCGATTTGTCGTGTGCTAGTCATGATTGAATGTCGCTGTGAATTGAAGAAAAGAGTGTTTTGTTAAGGCAAAAAAAATAACCCGAGGTGTTTGGCCTCGGGTGAATCGTTGTAACGCAGATTGTCGTTGGTTCATTCACCCTTGGGGCCGTGCAATGAGCAGGCTTAGTAGATTCAGGGGTAATAGAAGTGTCTGTGACATATTTGCACTCTAATGCAGGGCATTGATAAGGTCAACAGCTAATCTATGTGTAACTACCGCCGTTGCCGATTGCCGGTACTATTTTGACTCGATGCAATACAAGCTTTTGTAAGTGCGGATTAGGATTCGGCCGTTGGCGAACGCGAGTGAACCGCGAGTGAGTTCTGCTAGTTTGTTTTCGTGGATGATATTGCATTGTTTAGGATTCGGATCGATAACAAATGTCGTTCCTTTATCATTAATAACAAAAATTTTTCCTTCGACTAAGCAGAGTGAACTCCAGCACTTTGAATCTCCCAACCGTTGTTGCCATAATCGCTCGCCGGTTTTTAGATCCATACACCACGCAATTCCCGGTTCGTTCACAATATAGATGTACTCACCGATGATTAACCCAGATCCAATCCGTTGCGGGTTTTCGACACGCTCCGTTTTATGCCATAAGCGATGAGATGCAGTAACGTCACCTTGCCCACCTCGTTTGATGGCAAGCGAGGGACCGCCATAGCCGCTCATCGTCACTGCGACATCACGATTGACCAGTGGCGAAGTATAGGCAAGCATGCCTGGGCCGTCGCAGGTCCAGAGGATATCACCAGTGCGGGGCTTCAAGGCATAGAACTTCAAGGGCATGCTGATGAACATCACCGCATCAGCGCCACTGCCATAAACAAAAGGCGTGCTCCATGATCCTCGAAACTCTTCAGGTTTGGTAGATACAAAGTTCTTTGACTCGGTTTTCCAGACTTCCTCGCCTGTTTCAATATCCAATGCGATCCAAAATGCGCGGACTCCCGGGCCGCAATTAATAATCACGAGATCTTCAAAAATCACCGGGCTAGCAGAAGTACCCCAGATATGTTCCAGCCGTCCCATGTCCGCTTGCCACTTTAAGTTTCCTTTCATGTCGACACAGTGGATGCCTGCTGAGCCGAAGGAAACGACGATATGCTTTCCGTCAGTGACCGGTGACCCAGCTGCGTGCGGATTAGTCTTATGCGTTTTCTCAACATGCTCAATCGCCGTAGTGTATTGCCATCGCTGCTTACCAGATTGTAGATCGTAGCAGGTTAAATGGCGTTTCGTGCCTTCAGCGGTCGCTTGCGTTAGCAGAACATTGTCTTGCCAAGTAATGGGAGTTGAGTTTCCAGGAGCGGGCAAGTCGATCCGCCAGGCGACGTTTTCGGTTGTGGACCAAGTTGTTGGAAATCCCTTTTCCGAGGTTGCACCGTTGCCATTGGGTCCGCGCCAAGACGACCAGTTTTCTGCCTGGAGGGTTGGGTAGGAGCTTATGACAATGATAAAGGCGACAATGAGTTTGTGCAGAGACATATTAATAACTTTTCAAAAGACAAATATTCCAAGGATCTATGATACCAGAATCGGAAGACGTAAAGGGCAACGCCACTGAGCTAGTGGGGGCGGGCATTAACGGTTGAAATTGTCACCGCGAAAGCGAGGAGAAGCGATTTGTGTTTGATATCGCGGGATGTCGCCAGGCGCAGGTTGCACTTGGTCGAGAGGATAATAGTAACTGGTCTGCGGTGCAGGCATCGTGGATAAATCGATTTGCTCATATCCATCGTACTTTGGGATAGTCCACAACTGGGAGGCATTGCCCATGTTCGAGTTGATTTGATAACGTGGCACATCGATTTGAAATGCAATTTGATTTTGTTGACCGGGAAACAGCTGGATTTTAATGCGGTGCGGCAACGAAACTCCGTGCTGTGGATAGAAACTATGTTTGCTGGCTTTGACGGATGCCAATGATTTACCATTATCTAGCGTCAGATGTTGTTCGAGGACCCAACCAAAACGATCGTCAATGATTAAACGACGATTCAGGTCACCCAGTGGTGATTGGATACGACTGCGAATTTCATATTTGCCTTGGCCCAAGTCGAAAGGGCCTTCGTGGTGTTCGGTTGGGTCGATATATACAAGCCCCATAGCTTCTGGAATCCAGTTTAGATCGATTGGCATATAGTACTTTGCGGCCGTTTTTGCCAGTTGTTCATGACGTACAAAGTAAACGGCCGGATCTGGTTGCTCGCGTATCCATAACCAAGCCAGTTCTTGGTTGCTGCCAAAATCGACTTCAGTGCGAGTGAAATCGAACAAACTAGCGGTCAAACGAAAATTTCGTGGGCGGTCGATTACGACGTTTGCTTTGAGTGAGGGAACGCCGGGGATGGAAACTTTGGCATTTTGTGTTTGCAATTGTTGAATCGACTGACTGGTGTTTACCGTCGCCATGATCGTTTCAAGTGTCGGGCGTCCTTCGAAGGCAACTGGTGGCAGCCCAGCATGTTGCTGGACATAGTTATTCCAAGCAGGGCAACCGGTGAGCAGAATGCTATTCGTCAGTAAGGCTACGATAAAAATCCGCGCGTTCGTATTGTTGGACGAGTATTTCACAGGATTTAAGCGGCGTCCTTGTAGAGCATCGTGGTTAGCTGTTGCTGTAACGATTTGACTTGCTCAACGGTCGGTTGAGTCACTGGCACCTTGTATTCTTTTTCACTTTTAGGCTCGGACAAGACCATCAACTCGGTGCCTTGCTCGTCTTCTTCGGAACCATTAAGTCGCATGATACGTTTGCGGACCATCAGTAGTGACAGTACATAAGCCATGTCTTGTGACTCAGGACTGGCGTGCAATTGTTCGAAGTATTGCAGCATGACCTCCTTAGGTGCCAAGTTTAATTTGTTTTGTTCGTCGTCGGGCATGGTAGATTTCCACCATCCGATTGCGGTCTCCGGCGGGCCTTCCCAAGCATCTTGACAAAAGTCGTGTCGAACGACATCGGCGCCGTCACTGAGTAATACCGAATAGAATACTTCCCCCGGCACAAATTTATGCTGAGAAGAATGACATTCGGGCGAGGAGTTTTGAATTTGAAAATCGAACATGAAACGACTTTACCGTTGTCGCAAGCGCGCTCGAGCACGACTTAGCGTCGGACCTATACTGTTTTCGGGTAATCCCGTAATGCGACTAATCTCATAATACGTGCGTCCTTCGAGGTGATACATTTCAACGACCTCGCGTTCTTTTCCAACAAGCTGATTTAAAATATTAGCGACCGCATCGCGATCCGCCGCTTGCTCTTCGGGCAACGGTTGTTGGTCTTGTAGGGGAGCGGTTTGGTCGAGTGGGATTTTGAAAGCATAAACTTTACTCTGCTCCCCCTCTCCGTTTTCTGTTTCTCCATTAGCATTGGAATTTTGAATTCGAGGATGTCTTTTGTTTACAAATTCACGGACGACGATACGCCGGATGATGATCGCCAGATAGGTGGCGAGGGAACTATTACCACGGAACCGTCGTAGCACGGCAAAGTCGTTTTTGATAATTTGCAGGAAGACTTCTGCAGCGTAGTCTTCTTCGTCGTGGCTGGATATTTGCGAGGTTCTTGATTTAGCGGTTTGGCGAATCGTGTGATATGTCAGACCGATATAACGATCGACGAACTCTTCCCAGGCGCCAGCGGACCGAGCAATGCAGCGAGTGAGCAGGTTGCGATCAAATTCGGAAAGAGCCACGGAAATAGACCTCGGGTTGATTTAATTAAGTACGTGAGTTGCAATAGAAGTAAGTGATTTGGTTTGCATTGACAGGTTAATGAGCTTGTCAGTGCTATTTAACTCTGAAATTCTAGAAATCAATGCGAAATGAGGCAATATTAATCACGTCTCTTGGCTCGCTTTAGTCAGTATTTCATCGCTTTATATTGAGTAAGGAGAGATCCGATTTTAGTGTCGGTTACGAGTCTGGAGCGGATGGCAACTTAAAATTACCCCTGAAAAAATGCATTTTTTCATCAAAAGATAGTGTCTTCGTGCTAGTGCAGCGATATGTTTTTCGATTAAACTGCGACTTAGAAAGTTATTTCTTCAAATTCTCGTCGTTTTTGGTCGATTGACTTTCTAGCCGTATATTTTTTTTGCCGTATATCGCCCGTTAGGGCACTTGTTAGGAGGACCACCCTCATGACGCATGTCGTTTGCCAAGCCTGTTTTGGCTGTAAGTATACAGATTGTGTTGTCGTTTGCCCTGTAGAATGTTTTTACGAAGGCGAGCAAATGCTTTATATTCACCCAGAAGAATGCATCGACTGTGAAGCGTGTGTTCCGGAATGCCCAGTGGAAGCTATTTTCCTTGATGAAAATGTTCCAGAAGGCCAAGAAGGCTTCACTGAGCTCAATGCTGAATTATCGTTGACGACAGAAGTCATCACCGAGAAAAAAGATCCATTGGTCTAGCATTCATTGCTAAAATCACGATCGATCCTAGAGCCCTTAGCATTCATTAGCGGGAAATGCTAAGGGTTTTTTATTTGAGGTATCCACCCTGCGATTTGTCGGGTGAATTGAAGGACCCAAAAAGGTGAGGTTCACCTTGGTTTCAGTTTTGGCTGAACCCGACGCGGTTGGATCGATCATCGCTGATTGGGTTCTTGATGAATTCTTCGTGGCAGTTTGAGCAGAGGTCATAGCGAAGTTTCTTATAGTCATCGCTACAGTTGCTAGCTTCGATCTCGCCTAGTTCATCAAGCAGCTCTTCGATCTCCAAAAGGTGATCTCGTTCATCTTCAGAATCTTGAAAATCAGGCAAGTCCATCATGGCCTGTGTTTCTAATCGAACCACATACCGCAGGTCGGTTTTAGGGTCGATGGGTCGTTTGCAGCGATCACATGAGTAATGAATCATCCGTTTGTTGCCCTCGAAAGAGAATCTATGAAGAAACAGATATTTGAAAAGGAGTGTTTAGCGAGCATCCGTGTCGCCTCTGTTTCTCATTACTCTTCTATCGTAATACGTTCGCCCTATAAATTGCAACAACATTGGGTATAGTTTTTTGCGATGGTTATTTCGTGGGTTATGAATTGTGTCAGATTTGTTTGCCTCGGCCATAACGAGTCGGTAAAATGAACGACTTACTTGCGAAAGATTAGTATTCCGACCACTTCGGTTTTAATCACAGCGGAAAGGAAGATGACGCATGATTGCGGCTGACAGGCAAGGTCTCAACGCACAGGTTCTCTTGTTAAATCGTTTTTATATGGCGACGCAAGTGATCACTGCTCGTCAATCATTTATCTTGCTGTATCGCGATGTTGCAGAAGTGATTGATACCGAAGATGGGTCATTTTACAACTATAGTTTTTCGAATTGGCAAGAACTTAGTCAATTACGGCATGAAGACGAGCAAGAACACGGGCTCGGAGATGCCCCTCATACGGATTGGATTCGCTCGACGCGACAGTTCATTGAAGTGCCTCATATTGTTCGACTCACAGAGTTTAATCAAGTACCAAAGTCGACGTTACGTTTTAATCGCAGCAACTTGTACGCTCGTGATAACCAGCAATGCCAGTACTGCGGCAAGCATATCCCGCTGAGTAAAATGAGCCTCGATCACGTGATCCCTCGCAGTCAAGGTGGTGGGACGAGTTGGGAGAATATTGTTTGTAGTTGCGTACGGTGCAACACGAGTAAAGGTGGGCGTACACCCAAGCAAGCCCATATGAAACTGCTCAACAAACCGCACAAACCGGAAGGATTGGCCGCACTGCCGATTAACCAAGCGAGCGACAAGTTTGAGGCGTGGGCGCCATTTCTGAACAGTTGATGGTGGCTACTACTTAGAGGTTTTCGCAGACGAGATCGCCAACTTCGCTCGTCGAATAGCCCATACGTCCGGCGGCTTGTGATTCCATCTTGGTGCCGGTTACGGTTTTAATAGCATCGGTAATGCGAGTAGCAGATTCGGTTCGCCCGTTTTCGTCAAGCAGCATGGCCATCGCAGCTATTGCGGCAATCGGGTTGATAACGTTTTGTCCGGTGTATTTTGGAGCGCTACCACCCATGCATTCGAACATGCTCGTCCCGCCGGGATCTGGATTGATGTTACCACCGGCAGCGACGCCCATGCCGCCTTGGATCATGGCACCTAAGTCGGTGATGATATCGCCGAACATATTCGTGGTGACGATGACATCATAAAATTCTGGGTTCTTGACCATCCACATACAGCAAGCGTCGACATGGTTGTAATCTTGTTCGACATCAGGGTAGTCCTTGGCAACGTCTTGAAATGTACGCCAGATTAGGTCATGTCCATAGGTTAAGACATTAGTTTTTGCGACAAGCGTAAGTCTTTTGCCTTTTGGGTTGTTTCGTTTTTGAGTGTATTCAAACGCATAGCGAATGATGCGTTCACAACCTTTGCGAGTGTAGATGGCAGTTTGAGTGGCAACTTCATCTGCTGTACCCTTCTTGAGAAATCCGCCTACACCACAGTACATGTCTTCGGTATTTTCACGAACAACCACAAAGTCGATATCTTCAGGCCCTTTGCCAGCTAAGGGAGTTTCGACTCCGGGGTAAAGCGTAATGGGTCGCAGGTTAACGTATTGGTCGAGTTGAAATCGGAGGTTGAGCAAGAGCCCTTTTTCGAGGATCCCAGGTTGAACGTCCGGATGACCGATTGCTCCGAGATAGATTGAATCGAATTGTTGCAATTCTTTGATGGCGCCCTCAGGCAAGGTTTCACCAGTTTTGAGATAACGTTCACCACCAAAATCAAAATAGGTGAGTTCATAATCGAACGAATCTTTTTCGGCAACTGCGGTGAGTACTTTGATCTCTTCGTTGGTTACTTCAGGGCCGGTTCCGTCACCAGGGATAACTGCAATTTTCATAGGGCTAATGCTTTTCTCGATGATGCTTCATTTTATTTTGTTTGTCAGCACTTGATTTTAGCATTGAACCGGTTTTTCGCCAATTGCCCCTCGGATTCTGCTACGACCCGCCGATTAATCCAGTCCAGTGTCGATTGGCGATGATGGCTACGGTAGTGGCTAGCCACAGACAATGCTCAGGTGTCAGTCGCTGTTTGAGTAGGCGAACGTTCAGGTGGGATAAACTACAGAGCAAGGTAACGAGCAAAATACTCTGCCAACCGAGAACGAAGCCGATAAGGAAAAAAGCGTAGTTGTGTGACCAGGGAGCGACGGATTTCTGCGTTATCATGGTCGGCACAAATAAGCATCCAGCGATCAATCCGACCAAGGCTCCGACCACCGCCGTAGAAAGGTTGTTGATGATTGTGGGATTGAGTGAACTAGCGTTCCCCTGGATGTCAAAGGCGATGGAAATTGGCCAGAGAATGGTGAGTATTGCGGCAACAATAATCCCGAAGAGATATAGTCCCCGGGGAACAGCATCTTTTTGAAATCGAATCAATGCAGCGGTCATGAGAATAGTGAGCAAGCATGTGTGGATTAGAAAGTAGCCTAACAGCACCCAGGGTGGGTTGATCATCATACCTTCAAAGACAAGTAAATTCAGACGCGGTTTTTCGATGAGGTTGATGCCATCGCAGAATATCTCAACGAATGCGATCGAGCCAATAATAGCTGCAGCGAGGCACTCGACAATGAGATAGCGAATGGAGATGTTCATTTTACAGTTGTGACAACGCCCACTGAGCCAGATCCAGCCGAATATGGGTTGATTGTGATACATCTTGATTCGTGTGTCGCAACCTGGACAGGAGGATGATCCTAGGAGGGTTTGCTGGCGGGGCAATCGGTAAGCGGCAACGTTGAGGAAGCTGCCAAGAGTGGCTCCAACATAAAAGAAATAGGCGACCGCGCAGGCGACAAAGAAATGCATGATGAACAGGTCAAAGAAAAAGCTCGCTGTGGCTTGCAGCTTTCCGGCATGACGAAATTCATTGAGTGCAGTAGTACTTGGTAATACTACAAATAGCAACAATAGCACGGCGATGACGTACCAAGGACCGCGGTTTTTAGGGGAATGCATGATGGGCAATATTATAATACTTGTCGCATTGCTGTGCGATATGCATTGGGATTTCCGGTAGGCTTTTGGCTTTCCACCATGGTAGGCGGATTGATATGGCGCAGCAAAAAAGCCGCTTATGTTTTAACACATAAACGGCTTCAGCGACCCCGACGGGATTCGAACCCGCAACCACCGGATCGACAGTCCGGTACTCTAACCAGTTGAGCTACAGGGCCTAACTTACAACTATCTAAGTAGCTGACTCAAAAATTGAGTTCAGTTAAGATAACTAAAAAGATACAGGATTATTTATTTCAAGCAAGCCCCCTTAAGGATCATCTCTTCGAGCATCAGGAAATAATTTTGATAATTATTGCCACTCAAAACAGCATAGGTGATGGCTCGAAACCCAGTTTCCGCACTTGCTGCAAATCTCGTTGAGCTGCTTTTGTTTTGTCGAGCGCCGTCAGCACTAATGAACGGTGATAGACGACTATCGCGAGTTGTCGTTTGACGGATATTAAGTATTTGTCGAGATCCATGGGCGCAGCCGAATTTTCTTTTTCTGTTTTAACACTCACCTCAGTCTGATGGAGATATTGTGACACCAATTTCACCGCTTGGTTTAAATCTTCTTGTGCCAACTGTGGTTGGTTATTGAGAAGGTGCAGTAGCCCGCGAGTGTCGAGTGCCATGCCAACAAAATTTGCAGTCTCAGGGGTAATCAAAATGGTACTCGAAAACATCTTTGGCTCAAATGCATCCGGCACTGCCCCTAATTCTATTGCTCGGTGAAGATCTAATTCCGCATCGCCCGCTTCGTTTGCCTGCCGTAATAACTGAGCACGAAATAATAATACCCGCCCATACATCTTGCGGAATTCGATGCTGCGTTGTGCCATTATCTGAGCTTGACTGTCCTTCCACTGCACACCCGGTTGGACCTCCGGCATAATGGCGTGGTGTTGTGCGAGAAATGAAATAGCGGTATCCAATCGTTCTATCGTCGTAGACGGATCCTTGGCTTGATAACTTTGGTAAGCGCCCTGAACATGTGACATTGGTTGGGCAAATAGGCACATGGTATCGCCTCCGAGGAGATCGACGCAACGGTTAATGTCTTGTAAGGCCTCAATAATGTGATCTTCAGAAATCGCGATCTGATAAGCGCGGTTGTTGTAGTAGGTTGCAGCCGCCAGCATCGGAAGACTTGCAAGACGATCATCCACTTGATACCAACGGTCGATGATTTTCCATTGTTGCCAGACTTGAGCTGCTTGAATCGACGAATCCGCCGGTACCGCTACATCGGGCAGTTCCGATGCGTTACTAGCTGTACGTGTGGCAATGGCCTGGCGGTTGAGTACGTCACAAAGCGACATGCGCAGGGAAATCGATTCCGTATCGAGTGATTTTGCTGCTAGGTCGTCCGCAGCGGGGAGCAGACCGAGATACAAGTCGATAGCCGCTTGATGATTGCCTATTTCGTCATACCAACGGGCTTGATCTAATTTAATAGGAGTGCTGTGAGGATCCCAATTGGTTGCTTCCGCGGTGAGTTTTAGAGCAGTTTCCTGATCACCGTTCGCCCAAGCAATGCGTGCGGACGCCTGTTTCCATAATGCAATTTCGCCTGGGCACCATTGAATGAACAAGGGAACTGCGACTAACGCGATTAAACATGCAGAGATGCGCTGCCGCGTACGCTTGGGGACTGTCGACAAAGGAGCTGCCGAATCACCTAAAGGATCTAGAGTCTCAGGTGGGTACTGCTTATCGTCCGGCATTTGTTATGAACCCTGCGTTAGCTAGGTAACGAACGTTAGCAAAGTATGTGTAATAGTCCTCCGAAACAGGAGGACTTACTACATTGGATTTACCGACCGTTGTAGGTGCCGCCGCCATTAGTACTAGGTATGGTTGGCGTTACAGGTGCATAATAACTATTTGCATCACCAGTGCTGCCGGGGCGGTACGGCGCGGCGGAAGGTTGTGCGGGTGGCGTCGGTGCAACGGGGTTGTAGGTTTCGTCGAATTGAGGTGATTGATTTGGCAATGCGGCAGTATAGGCGGCTGCACCGGAAGTTGCATTGGTGTTGGCGCCTGCATTGGGAGACAGAATGTAGGCATCATTTCCCTGTGGTGTTGTAGCCGGTGCTGTTGGAGTAGTAGGTGCGGCATTGGGGTCATAGAAACCTTGGTTGTATTGAGTTGGATTTTGTTGCAGTGATGTAGCACTTGGAGCAGTAGGATTCGCGATCGGTTGTTGGCGGGGTTGATACGGTTGGTATTCAGGGGCCTGCGGTTGTTGTTGCGGCGCCAGATATGGTTGATATTGCTGAGTCTGTGTTTGTTGGGGTTGTTGCTGCGGAGCTTGGTAAGGTTGGTACTGCTGAGGTTGTGATTGTTGGGGTTGTTGCTGTGGGGCTTGGTAAGGTTGGTACTGTTGAGTCTGTGATTGTTGGGGTTGTTGCTGCGGGGCTTGGTAAGTTTGGTACTGCTGACGTTGACCGTCATAGATTGGTTGTTCCGTGGTTGCCGAGTTATACTGTGGCCCAGTTTGTGGTTGGTGTCCTAAATAGTCACTCGTGCCTTGGTTGGTCGAATTATATTGTCGATTATAGTAACCCTCAGCGGACGGTGTTTGGTTAGATGCCGCAGGTGCTTGAGAGGCGTAATCATTGGTGGGTTGACCGTTGGACCCATAGTACGATGCAGCGGGGGCTTCATCCTTGGCGAAATAGCTCATGCCTGGTAGGCTTGTCCAACTCGTTGTCTTGCATCCGGCAGAGAGAATGATTGAAGCAATAATGATGCAGACCAATGGCGACCATTGTTTGGGGGCGATAATCATGACTTTGCGCGTCCTTAGCGAAACGGTTTATTAACTTTTATATGTCGATAGTGAATAATGTTTGTGAAACATTTTATTCCCGACGCGCAAATGTTATCAATTACCGCAAAAATGGGTCAATGCCGCTTTTAGGTTATTTATTGACGAACGTTAAATTCCAAAGAAAAAACTCCATCGCAGCTAGTAAAAGTGCAATGGAGTTTGAGAATATGCATAGTGTGCTAGAAAAATCTAGCTTGTAGCTGCTGTATAACGCTCGGCTACGGCATCCCAATTTACAACATTAAAGAACGCTGCTATGTAATCGGGTCGTCGATTTTGATAATTCAAGTAGTAGGCGTGTTCCCAGACGTCGAGTCCTAAAATGGGGGTGCGACCTTCCATTAGCGGTGAATCTTGATTTGGCGTGCTTTCGACAACGAGTTGCCCGTTATCGACACTGAGCCAAGCCCAACCACTACCGAATCGAGTCGCGGCAGCAGTGCCAAATGCTTCTTTAAAAGCATCAAAACTTCCACATGCTTCATTGATTGCGGCGGCTAGATCACCCGTTGGTTCACCACCGCCATCGGCAGCCATGATCGACCAGAACAATGAATGATTTGCATGACCGCCACCGTTATTGCGCACAGCCCCGCGGATGTCATCGCTGACACCAGCGAGATTAGAAATAAGATCTTCGACAGATTGGTCGCCGCATTCGCTACCATCTAATGCAGCGTTTACTTTGCCTACGTAGCCCGCATGGTGCTTGGAATGATGGATTTCCATAGTGCGACTATCAATGTGTGGTTCTAACGCATCATATGTGTATGGGAGTTCGGGAAGTTCATATGCCATGGGTATTTTCCTGATGAATAAACACTTAATACTTATTTATTAAACGACATGTCCAACAAACGTTGGATAATGACTTGGGAGGAGTATCCCAAATTCAAATATAGTTGTTTTAAACCGTAACGGCTATCAATGGTAACGGAAAGCCAACGAGCTTTGAAATAAGAGGATACCGGATAATTATCCGCTTCACAATCAGTCACACTGTTTTACGGCATGAGAAGTAGCCAATATTTTACCAAAGGAGCTGAGAATGGCAATTAATAGTCGTTAATAAGGTAAAAACCAAACCTGAAAATGCCGAAAAATAGAGTAGCCCCTGCGCTTTAATAAATGCTGCTTAATGAGACGGATAGTAAGATCCTGATGACTGCCGAAAAAACCAAAAAACGAAGGGTTCCTAAGCAACCAATCCACGCCAGGTCTGCGTCGCATGTCCGTGTGTATTCCGAGCACGCGTTGTTGACCAATCAACCACGCCTGACCGATTTGATACCGCTGAGTCGCTGGGCGTATGTCGCTATGTTATTGGTTGGTGTTGGGGTTATTTATTTACTGCAGCTCGGTGCAATGCACGCGTCAATAGAGTCCAACTCTTTGCCGTTGGAATTGTTTGCCCTAAATGGTCCTGGAACGTTGGCCAGCTGGGTTTCTAGCGTATTATTGCTGTTATTATGTGTTGGCAGTATTCAGGTGTATTTAATTAGACGCTTTAAAGCTGACGATTATAAAGGGCGTTACAAAATATGGCTGTGGGTTGCAATCATAGCTGCAGTCTTGAGTTTTGAACAAGCGACTGGCGCACATCGACTGTTACAGAGTGTGGCGGATCGATTTGCGACTGCTGCACCCTGGAACCAAGCATCCATGTGGTGGACGATGATTGTAAGTGTCGTGGCGACGTATGTCGGAATAAGATTGTTTTTTGAATTGACTAGCAATATGGGTAGCTTTGCGTTATTCGTACTTACCGCCGTGGGATATGGAATGGTAGCTTGCTCTCGATTGGAATCGGTGCTCGGAGCGAGTTATTTGACTTCAGCTGAAGGGCAGTCAGTGAGTTTGCTTGGAGCGAACGTGTTGATGACGACATTAGTTTGGCTCTACGCTCGTACTGTATATTTGTCGGCACAAGGAGGGCGGCAAGCTGCGATGATTAGTTCGGCCCTCGATCATGAATTTGGTGTCGCTGCCATCAATATTACGGATACAACTATGGTTGCTGTAGATGAAGCTATAGTGGTTAAGGATGATTTTGAAGAACCAGAGATAGCTAGCGATGAAGAACTCGATGCTGAGTTGGATGCAGAGGACTGGGATGATTTTGATGAAGTGGACGAAGCGGTTGAAGAGGAAGTGGATTTTGTCGAGTATGAGTCAGATGCATCAGAAGAGGATGAGAATGCGGAATATGAAGAGCAAGAAGACGAGAATGAGCATGAAGGATATGAAGATGCGTTAGAGCAAGAGATGCAAGCGGAGTATGCTGAATCACTGGCGGCGAAGAACGACGCCGAGATTGATCCAGGTGATTACGCTGATGCAGGTGAATATGCAGATGCAATGGAAGCGGCTGCTCATGAGTCGAGCATTACACCGGCATTTGCGTCATCCGTTCAAGGCGTGGCCGAGGGCGATGGTTTTGACGAAGATGCTTTTTGGAGCGGTTATGATTTGACAAAGATGTCTCGCAAGCAACTGCGTAAAATGCGTAAAAAACTGACACGCCTCAAACGCCAACACGCAGGACAACCGAATTCTCGAGCAGCCTAGGATTTTCGAAATGATAATCGCGAATCAACCAAACCCTGGTCTGTAGGGGTGTCGCTAATCAGTGCACGTGCTACGCTAAACACCTTGGTAGTCAAAAGACGCAATGTATAGATAAACACAGGGTAGTAATATGAAATTGTTGGTTGTAGGCACGATTGCCTTTGACAGTGTGGAAACTCCTACAGCATCTCGCGAAAATATTATGGGCGGTTCGGCAACATTCTTTTCTTATGCAGCGAGCTATTTTACACCTGTTAATCTTGTGGGAGTCGTGGGCGAAGATTGGCCAGAAGAAAATACTAAGATGTTCCAGAGTCGAAACATTGATACAACGGGATTGGAAGTTGTGGCTGGCGAGAAGACGTTTTCATGGAGTGGTAAGTACTTACCGAACATGAATGATCGCGAGACGTTGGAATTGAATCTGAATGTTTTTGGATCTTTTAATCCTGATTTACCGGAATCGTATAAGAACACGCCGTTTGTATTTTTAGCCAATGGAATGCCAGAGATTCAATTGCGGGTTCTATCCCAGATGCGTGAACCAAAATTGGTCGTAGCCGATACGATGGATATTTGGATTACCGATCATCGCGATTCGCTACTTGAATTGTTGAAACAGATCGATGGCTTAGTTCTAAACGACAGCGAAGCGAAACTATTGACCGGCGAAGAGAATCTAGTCATGGCAGGGCGTAAAGTGCTGGAGTATGGCGTTCGATTTTGTGTGATCAAAAAAGGAGAACATGGAGCGATGTTCTTTCCAAGTGATGATTCCACAGAGTGTTTGGATTGTTATGTCTTACCAGCATACCCCACAGCTGACGTTGTGGACCCGACGGGTGCCGGCGATAGTTTTGCTGGCGGGATGATGGGCTATCTAGCTTCGGTAGATGCAACGGATCTCGATAGTATCAAAAAGGCACTAGTCTATGGGACGTTGGTGGCAAGCTATAACGTCGAAGATTTTAGTTTGGATCGCATGATGCAGATTGAACGCTCGGATTTGGACGATCGTTTGGAAGAGTTCTGCCGCATGATGACGTTAGTGTAATGCCGCGTCAGTAAGAAACAAATAAAAGGGGCTTTACTTTGAAACCTATGCGAACTTTTGTGGCGATCAATGTGTCGAGTGATACAACAAAAGCTGCTCAACGAATGATGCGACAAATTGACGAAATAGAAATTGGCGCAAAATGTGTCCGCACGTCAAGCATGCATATCGCTTTAAAGTTTCTTGGTGAAGTACAGATTGAAGATACGCCGGAGATTTGTAAAGCTGTAGGTCGAGCCGCTCATGGTATGTTAAGTTTCATGATTGAATGTGGTGGACTAGATGCTTTTCCGGAGCGGAGTCGTCCGCGGACGGTTTGGATGGGAGTGCAAACTGGCGTTACGGCACTGCGTCAATTACAGGAAAAAGTTGACGAGGAGACACGGCACATTGGCTATCATGGTGAAACTCGCCAATTTCACCCCCATTTAACGTTAGCTCGGATACGATCTACGGCAGAACAGACTGAGCCATTGCAAGCGATATTTAATAAGTACCCAGTGGACTCGGATACCAACACGATTGTGACAACGGAAACTTGGGTCGATGAAGTAATCGTTTATGCGAGTATTATGGAGCGTGGCACGCCGAGTTACGAAGTACTGGGTCGTAGTCGGTTACGTTAGAGGAAACCGACTGTGTTGGAGTTCCCTCCCAACTAGTGGACGTGCAATTAAGCCCACACCCCACTTCTCTCGTACTCCCTCGATCTCTCGGTGAGCAAAAAAAAGCTGTTCTACGACAATAGGCTGATTACCGCAAATACGGGTAAACTAGTTTTTGGCGGAAGATTTATTTAGAAAAAAGTCTGTTTGCTCAAATGGATATATTCGCGCGCCCAACGTGATTAGTTTTTCTGCGGGCTCACCTGACCGAGTCCATTGAATCATTACGCTATCACCAGCATGTAAGTCGAATAGGCGCCGTTGCAGTGTGGTCGCATTGGTTAGTTCAACCCCGGCAAATCGCTTTAGTACATCGCCGGCTTGGATTCCCGCTGTTTTTGCTGCCCCCGTTGGCGTTACCTCTGTGACTTGCAATCCCTCATCGGTCATACGAACATTTAGTCCTATTGTTCCCGGCTGCACCGGCGCCCCTTTTCTAAGTTGCGAAAGCACTCCACGAAAAACCTTTTCACAACTGCGGGCATATCCCATTTTTCCAACGAGCGCCTGATGTGGTAGAGTATGTCCCGCTAATCCCACAAGTTGTCCTCGTAGATTTACAATGATGGCTCCTCGTGAGCCTAGGCCGATCGCAGCATCAGTTACTAACCATGGTGTCAAATGTCCTTTGTACATAAGATATCTCTCGCTGTCGGACACGATTCCGAGGCGGATGTCCAGATTGGTTCGAGTGAATGTGTTACTACGATTTCCGAACCCAACAACGATATCGCCAGTGGCCAGTTTTTCCGCTGCCGCAATCGGAATGAAAGGGTGTTTACCTCCGTTGATCTTAAAAACAGCAATGTCATAGTCATATTGGATTGCCATTAGATGTAACCGTGTCTGGCTGGATGCGTGTTTACGATCAAGGGCGTTTGTCGGAGTATTTTCGGATAGCACATATTCGCATTTATTGCCACGCGGTAACAGATGAGCCGCACAGATAAGTGTATCCTCGCTGATTGCAACGCCAATTGTCCATGAACTTATTTGTAGTTGATTAGGCGAGGTGTTTTCTGGCAAGCTTGTGGTATCGTCGACGTGTCCGATAGCAATGATTGCTGGGGATACAGTACGCGCGGTGCGCTGAAGCAAAACTGCCAGATCAGTTGAATTCGTTTGTGCAGAGACAGAGTTCGCAACCAGCGTTGGTAATAAGACAAAGATCACAACGAAGATTACTTGGTAGCACCTAGCTGAAAAACCGATAGGGTTGAACGGGCGTAAACTGTACCCGTTAACCCTATTGGTTATGAATGCTGCAGCTATGTTTTGCAGATCATTAACGATTGCTGTCATTGTTCAACTATTCGGTTCGGTTTCCAGTGGCAGTGGAGGCGTTTCAAGTTCATCATCGAGTCCATAGCCAGCGGCCGTAAAAATAAGCGGCTGTATTTCTTCGACGACATCCTTATTTTCGGCAAGAAACGCACGAGCCTTCTCTTTGCCTTGTCCGAGATAGGTGTCGCCGTACTTGAACCATGATCCAGCGCGAGTCAGCACGCCATACTTAACTCCCATGTCAATCAAGTCACCTTCAAAGCTTATCCCGTTCGTATGCATCATGTCAAATTCGGCGATACGGAACGGCGGTGCCACTTTGTTTTTGACGATTTTACAACGAACACGTTGTCCGATGATCTGATCGCCTTCTTTGAGCTGACCAATTCGCCGTACATCAATTCGGGATGAACAGTAGAACTTCAGAGCACGACCACCGGGAGTTGTTTCTGGGCTGCCAAACATCACTCCAATTTTTTCTCGAATTTGATTGATGAAAATGACCGCCGTTTTGCTCTTTGCAATCGCTCCGGTTAGTTTTCTCATCGACTGGCTCATGAGTCTGGCTTGTAATCCGACGTGGCTATCCCCAATTTCACCTTCTAGTTCGCGGCGGGGAACGAGTGCAGCGACGGAGTCAACGATAATGACGTCGACAGCATTGGATTTTACGAGCATCTCTGTTATCTGCATTGCTTCTTCGCCATGGCCCGGTTGGCTCACTAGCAAAGTATCGAGTTCTACCCCTAATTTTTTCGCCCAACTTGGATCAAAGGCATGTTCAGCGTCAATCATTGCGGCGATACCGCCAGTTTTTTGTGCCTCAGCAGCAACGTGTAAAGCTAGTGTTGTTTTACCACTGGATTCTGGCCCGAAAACTTCGATGATTCGCCCGCGGGGAATACCTTGCCCGCCGAGTGCCATATCGAGCGAAAGGCTTCCAGTAGGAATGCCTTCGATCTTATGACGTTTGGCGCTACCTAGAGGCATAATCGACCCTTCGCCAAATTGTTTTTCAATCTGTTGCAGGGTCGTTTTTAAATGAGCGTTGCCAGCAAATAATTTTGTAGTGGCTGGGTTCGCCTTGGATTTACTCTTGGTTGCCTTCGCTGCTTTCTTCGCTTTGGCTTTAGGTTTGGCTTTAGGTTTGGCTTCCGTTGCAGTAGTTACATCTGTAGCAACTGTTTTCGCGGAAGCTTCAGTTGCTTGGGTGGAATCTACGGATTTATCTTCCATTGTTGTACCTGTGACTTCCTTGTCCAATGTGACAGACTTGTCTGTTGATGGGTTTTTAGAATTGTTATTACTTATTTGTTTGATTGCAACCATTTTACTCTTCCTTTATGGATAACTAATTAATTCAATTCAATCGGTTTGAATTTATTTTTGACATTTGATTGCCAAAATAACGTGAAAAACCACCAAAGATTACTCGCTAAATGCTTGTAAAGCCGAAAAGTGAACAAAAGGTCACCTAGTGAACACCTGACCACTATATCGACATTATCTACCTAATTCAAGAGTCTTTTGCTGTTTTTCTTGGTTTACTTCAAATCGCAAAGTAATGTTATCACTACTTTGGTTGTTAAGGTTGTGGTCTGTTTTATAGGCGACCCGTCCCTTAGCGACAAAAGAACTATCGCATAGGGGTGTGACACGTTTGGTCACCGGGAACAATAAAAATATAATAAAGGCAAAAAATAATAGTGGGGTAACATTGAAAAGCCCGCGTGTTTTTTTATGCAAAACGAAATCCAATAGATCGCCAATCATATGGGCGTGCCGGAATTTATTTGTGGATAGAAGTGATTGCAATGTTAGCCTACAATTGTTGTTTATTGTTTCTCACAACCCACACAACAATGCCATAGAACGCAGCACAATGAAGACTGATGAAATCCGTGAAAAGTACCTTAGTTTCTATGAGTCCAAAGGGCACACTCGCTGCGCTAGCGATGTATTAGTACCTACGTGGGATCCTTCGGTCTTATTCACTCCTGCGGGCATGAATCCATTTAAGGATCATTTTTTAGGGAAGGTCAAATTAGAATTCAAACGGGCAACAAGTAGTCAAAAATGTTTGCGTACTGGAGACATTGAAAACGTTGGCCGCACATCCTATCACCATACATTTTTTGAAATGTTGGGTAATTTCAGCTTCGGTGACTATTTCAAACGAGAAGCAATTACGTGGGCTTGGGAGTTTCTCACGGCGGAACAGTGGCTCGGCTTAGACGCCAGTCGGCTTAATGTAACGGTTTATCAAGATGACCAGGAAGCGGCGAATATTTGGCAACAAGAAATCGGTTTGTCTACGAGCCGTATAACTTTTATGGGCGAGGATGACAATTTCTGGCCAGCGGGCGCACCTTCAAGTGGTCCTGATGGTGTGTGTGGTCCGTGCTCCGAGATTTTCTACTTGGATGATAAAGGCGAAGAGGTTGAAATCTGGAACTTAGTGTTCACTCAATTCAATCGCGTTGGCGATCCCCCCGAAAATCTGCGACCGCTCCCGAGCCAAAATATTGATACGGGCATGGGGCTTGAACGGATCGCGGCTGTAATGCAGGGCGTTGACACTAATTACCACATTGATAGCTTACGGCCTATCGTGGAAGCGGCAGGAGCGATTTGCTCAGCCGACTACGATCCAGACTCTCAAACTGGTCGCCGTTTGCGTCGTATATGCGACCATGTACGAGCATGTACATTTGCGATTCATGAAAATGTTTATCCTGGGCCGAACAAGGAAAAATATGTTATCCGCAGATTGCTGCGTCGAGCTGTACTGGATGGTCACCAACTTGGATTGAGTGATCCTTTTCTACATCAACTTGTGCCAAACGTGATTGAGCAAATGCAAGCTGCGTATCCTGAATTAACGGAAACTGCCGATCGTGTACAAAGTGTGATTAAGCAGGAAGAAGCGACGTTTTTGACAACCTTGGATGAAGGTTTAGAACGTATTCATAGTGTATTTGTAGAAATGAAGGAGCAGGGCAAGGTTATTGTCGAAGGAAGCGTTGCTGCCGAGTTATATCAAACTTATGGTGTTCCCCCAGAATTAACCGAGTCCATCGGTAGTGAAGAATCCTTTACATTCGACTGGGATGGCTTTCGTGAGTCAATGTTGCAACATGGTGTTGAATCGGGCAAAGCGCAGTTTGAGTTGTTCAAAACTGGGCCAATTGAAAGTTTAAAGCGGTCTCTTAAAGAGACGGAGTTTCTTGGGTATGACGAAGATGAAGCCGTGGCAACGATTAAGGGCCTGATTGTGACGAGCCTAGATAGCGAGGACCAACTTGCTGATAGAGTTGAGTCTGTGGAGGGACAACGTTTGATCGTGGTGACGGATCGTTCGACCTTTTATGGCGAGTCGGGTGGTCAAGTCGGTGATGCCGGACGCATTGAAAATCAACAAGGTTTGTTCATCGTCGAAGATACCCAAAAGGACGCAGGCTTATTGCTGCATTATGGTTATTTAGAGTCGGGGTGTTTGTCGGCAGGCGATGAGGTCACGATGGTTTTTGATGTGGAGCAGCGTCAGGCAATCCGTCGAGCACACTCTGCAACCCATATTCTACACCAGGCACTGCAAACAAATTTAGGAACGCATGCTCAACAACAAGGCTCAAAAGTTGAGATGGATTGGTTGCGTTTTGACTTTACGAATATGGAAGCTGTTACTGACGACGTATTGTTGAAAATTGAGTTGGATGTGAATGAGTTGGTGAAAGCGCAAGAGTTGATCCAATGGGAAGTTTTACCACTGGCCGACGCACGGTCCCAAGGTGCAATGATGTTGTTTGGTGAGAAATATCCCGACCCAGTGCGGATGGTTACGATGGGAGAGTTCTCGCGTGAATTGTGTGGCGGTACACACTTATCCAATACGGGGGATGTTTTACAGTTGGAAATAATTTCGGAAGAAGCTGTATCCGCTGGTACCCGTCGCATCATCGCATTGACGGGTGAACGTTGTCAGAAACATCATGTAGAAATGACACAACTGTATGAGCAGCTAATAGGATTGTTGAATCCGGCCGGCGGGAAATCTGGCAGTGGTGGATTGCTGGAATGGATCGAGATATTGGTCTTGCGAGTGCGAGCATTGAAGAAACAGTTAGCCGGAGGTGGAACAACGGACCAAGCGGATTCTCCGACTGAGGGTCCAATATTTGTAGCGGAGCTAGATTACCAGCAGATGCGGAGTGCAATGCGACAGGGCGCTCGGTTGTTGAATGTCGCCGTGGTTGATTTGATGTCGCGTGTCGAGGCAATGTTGCAAGAGTGTGATCGTTTACAGGAAGAGATTGAGCAACAGGCGACAAGTGAGGATCTTTCAGCCGATAGTTTGCTGGAGCAGGGTGAAGAAATCAACGGCGCAATGGTTGTGGTGGCTGACATTGGTGGCGCTAATCCTAATTTGATGCGACAATTGATTGATCAGATCCGCAAGAAAACCGAGCGTTCGGCAATTATGCTACTTGGTGCCCAGGGTGATTCTAAGGTTGTGTTAGTTGCTGGAGTCAGTCGAGAACTGGTGGCTCAAGGAATCGATGCTGGCGATTGGGTACGTGAAGTTGCTCCCGTTGTAGGTGGCGGAGGTGGTGGTAAGCCAGATATGGCTCAAGCGGGCGGCAAAGATCCGTCGCAAATTGGAGCCGCGGTCGAAAAATCTCGACAGGTGTTGCAAGAGATGCTTGCTGGCGAATAGTAGAGGCTGGACAATACGGGTCTTGGCTTTTTTTCTTGGCTTGTAGGGTTTGAACGTCTATTAATCAAAAAACGGGTACGCACTGCCGTTGTTAGCAGAAAGTACCCGTTAGTGGTCAATGATGCTGTAGGTGCTTATAGCAGTCCGTTTAGTGCGGCTATTGCAGCATCGTAATCAGGTTCATCGGTTACTTCGGTAACCGTTTGAGCGTATTGCACAACACCATCAGCGTCAAGAACAAATACGCCTCGAGCTAGTAGCTTGATTTCTTCGATCAACATTCCCCAGTTGTTGCCAAACGAACGGTCTTGGTAGTCGCTGGCTGTGCGGATGTTTTCGATGTTTTCATCTCCACAGAAACGTCCTTGAGCGAACGGTAGGTCGAGCGATATTGTGACAGCATTGATTTGGTCGCCTAGGTTAGCAACGGCTTCATTAAATTGCTTGGTCTGGATCTGGCAGACGGAGGTGTCGAGGGAAGGAACGACACTCAGCAGCGTCGGTTTACCTAGCAAGCACTCTTTGGTCATGGCTTGGAGTCCATCTTCCCAGTAGTGCATCGTAAAGTTGGGAGCGGGTTGACCCACGGTGACAGCTTCGCCGGCTAACGTAAGTGGGGTTCCTTTAAATGTAACAGCTTCGGGGCGCGACATAATGAATTCCTTATGGTTCTATGTTGCTCATAGATTGTCACGAGCAATATTTAATTGTTTAAATCATCAGAAACTAGTATCTAATAGCGTACGGATTTGCACAAGAAGGGGTATTTAGAACGGGTGAGCGTAAACATGCGGCACTTAGAACCACGGAGGTTTTTCGCCAACGGCAGGCATCTCGATGACTTTAGCGCTATGAATTCCCGGATTTGATTCGAGATCGTGAGTCACTTCTGCTGGGGGGATGCTATCGAGATTTAAAACACCAATCGCTTTGCCGCCAGGGTGGTCGCTGATGGCGCGCCCCACTGACATTTGTGCGATGTTGATTTCATGTTTGCCTAGCAACGAACCCATCAGGCCAATAATGCCGGGGACATCGTTATGTACAAACACGAGCATATTACCGTCGAGGTATGATTCTAATCGCATGCCGTCGATTTGAATCAAACGTGGCATGTGGTTGCCAAATACAGTACCACCCGCCGTGTAAGATTGTTTGTCGGTTTCAATAGTCGCCGTAATTGATGAGCGAAATGCACTCATCTCACTCGTGATATTTTCCTTTAGTTCGATGCCACGTTCTTGCAGTAAAACTTGGGCGTTAACAATATTGACGTTTGCATCCAATGCTCGTTGTAGTAGTCCGGCACAAAGTGAGGCAGTAAGCAGTTTCGTATCTTTCTTGCTCACCTCGCCACGATATTCGATTGTGAGTTGTTTGACATTGCCCTGCTGGCATTGAGCGAGGAATATTCCCATACGATAGGCGAGATCGAGGTAACCCGATAGTGCCTCAAGTGTAGCGGGGTCGACTGCGGCCATGTTCACGGCGTGCCGAATAACACCGGTCGTCAGGTAATTGATGGCAAGATTAACGGCTTCAATCGCAACTTGTGTTTGTGCTTCTTCCGTGTTTGCACCGAGGTGTGGAGTACATAGGACGCCGGGTTTTTGAAACAGGGGGCTGTCAATACAGGGTTCAGTTTCATAGACGTCGAGTGCGACGCCGGCGAGTGTGCCATCATCGATGCCAGTCGCTAGAGCGGACTCGTCATAGATACCACCGCGAGCACAGTTTATTAGCCGCGCTCCTGGTTTGATGATCTTGAGTTCTTCATGGCCGATGAGGCTGGTGGTTTCTGCGGTCAATGGAGTATGGACTGTTAAGTAGTCAACTCGTGGCAACATGTCATGCACTGTATCGCAAAGCTCGAGACCAATTTTTGCGGCTTGTTCACTTGTTAAAAATGGATCATACCCGATCAATTCCATTTGGAATGCTTTGGCACGCTTGGCCACTTCGGTGCCGATGCGGCCGAGGCCAACAATGCCGAGGACCTTATCAGCGAGTTGGGTACCCATGTACTTTTTACGATCCCATTTCCCGACTTGGAGGCTGTGGAAGGCAGGCGCAACGTTTCTCGAAAGAGCCAGCAACAACGTCAATGTGTGTTCGGCCGTGCTAAATGTGTTCCCCGCCGGAGTGTTCATGACAAGGATACCCTGACGAGTCGCAGCAGACTTGTCGATGTTGTCTGTTCCGACACCGGCCCGTACGATGACTTGGAGTCGTGAATTGCCGATGAGCGATTCTTCGCTCAAGATAACTCCGCTGCGGCAAATCGCTCCGTCAGCCTCGAGTAAGGCATTGCGTAAATCGTCACCTGCGAGACCTGTGCAGACTTCATATTCGATGTCGGCATGCTGCTCTAATATGGCA
>JABHUV010000267.1 GCA_018658605.1 Planctomycetaceae bacterium
AACTTAGTGACAATGATATTAAGCGTGCAAATCAAATTGCGAAGTATCCGTGGTTTGAAAAGAAAAAACGCTGGCAAAAAGAAATCCAAAAGATGCTTAGCAATGGGTTTAAGCTGGAAGTCGAATCATTGATCTCTAAAGATATTAGCTATGTGACGCAAGAATATGTGCCCGCGCGTTTGGCTAAAGGTGATTTTCTAGATTGAGTTGCCGAGGCAGCAGGCCAAAGTAATTTAATCTAGGATGATAGCTAATTGACAATCCCCCCCCACAGTGCTTTTGGGGATGCCTGTCGTTTATGATAAGATTTGGATTGAATCGCGAATGCACGCACGGTAGTTATTGAGGGAGAGTGGATTATGAAGCGATTGGTACTGGCGTTTGTTTTGCTGGTGGTAATACCCATGACGTCCTTGGCAAAAAAACCTAATATGTCGAACTTGAAAGACGTAACGGCTTGGATCGAACGTCAGATGAAAGTGACGGGCGACCCAGCATTGGCAATTGCTGTTGTCCAAGATGGTCACATCATCTTAGAACGTGGGTTTGGTCTGGCTGATACCGCTAAACAGACGAAGGCAACGGAGCATACATTGTTTTCCCTGGCATCCATTTCTAAACCGATTACGGCGACAGGAATCATGCTGTTGGACCAACGCGGTAAACTGGAAATCGATGGCGTGGCGAATGAGTACTTAGGTGCGGTGAAGATTCGAGCGAAAGTTGGCGATGCCGCTGATGTGAGCGTGAACAGTTTGCTAAACCATTCGTCAGGAATGGGATTGCATTATCAGTTCTACTATCAAGATGACGACTATGCGATACCGACTCGAGATGACACGATTCGTCATTACGGTGTTGCTGTCTCCAAACCTGGGTCGGGGTACAAGTACTGTAACTTGGGCTATGGAATATTAGATTATTTGATCAGTCGACATAGTGGAAAACCGTATGCACAATTTATGCGGGAAGATGTTTTTGAACCTCTGATGATGACCAATACATATGTGGGGCTGCCGGCCGATCGGATTGACGATGCTGCCGTGAGATATAACCGGCAAGGTAAGGCCGTCACGCCGTATGGGTTTGACCACGATGGAGCGTCTGCTGTTTACAGTTCTGCGCATGACCTCGCGATGTTTGCCTTGTTTAATCTTGGTCGTATCAGTAAAAGGCAAACCGCGATTTTTGATGGGGCGGCGGTTCAACGGTTACACGCCCCGACCAATCTCATTCGCACGGGAGTTGGTTATGGGATGGGTTGGGCCACCAATGAGAACGATTCAGGCTATAAAACTGTTAGTCACACGGGAGGGATGCCAGGAGTCGCCACTCGATTAACACTGGTCCCGCAACACGGTATCGCTGTTGTCTGTTTGTGCAATACCTCCAGTTCGTTGCCACATAAAACAGTAAAGAAAATCTTAAGTGTACTGCTCGAAGATTATCAATTTGATCCTCCTAATGTGTTGTTGCCACGTCGCCGCAATCTCCCGCCAAAGTTGAATCCCTCCACCGAACTCATAGGAACGTGGCGTGGCAGCATTGAGACCTATGAAGGCAACCGGCAGTTGTTATTGTGGATTGCCAAAGATGGAACTGTGCGCGTGAAATTGGGGGATCAGTTTATAACACTTGTTGCTCATGCGAGGTTTGACAACGGCGTATTTACTGGTGAGTTTGCTGGCGACTTGCAAACATCAGATACTTCACGAGTGCCGCATTATTTACGAATGGTGTTGAGGTTAGAGGAGGGTAATTTGCGGGGCGCCGTGGAGACAATCACGGATGAGTCGGTGCGTTGGGTAAAGGGAACACGAGTTTCACAACGAGGTTATTTCGGTTTGACGCATTGGGCAGAATTAACACGTGCTTCGGTTGTGGGTGGTGAACGGTTGTTGTTTGACCGCCAATCCCTTGCTGGTTGGAACGTGATTGAGGAACGTGATTTCAAGAACCATGGTGCGGTGACGGTAGTGGATGGTGTGATTCAGATTGGCAAAGGGAAGCCGGCGGCTGGCATTAAAGTGTCGCGAGATTTCCCGCGGATTAACTATGAAGTTGTGTTTGAGGCCCGGCGGACAGAGGGCAATGATTTCTTCTGTGGTGTTACTTTTCCGATCCAGGATAATTATTGTTCGTTTATCGTGGGTGGCTGGGGAGGTGGCGTTGTTGGGCTCTCAAATATCGACACGATGGCCGCGGTCGAAAATGATACGACTCGCTACTTAGAAGTAAAAGATAACCAATGGTATACGATTCGATTGCGAGTGACTGAGCAGCGGGTGATTGCTTGGATTGATGGAGAAGAGTTCGCCAACAT
>JABHUV010000182.1 GCA_018658605.1 Planctomycetaceae bacterium
GTAAAGGTGGGCTACCACCAATTGTAATGGTCTTCAAAGGCGCCACGGCAACATTCGATAACAATACTATTCACGGCGAAGGGGGGGCCGGGATTCGAGTTGGCGGTATCGTTGTAGCGACTGGAAATCGATTCAATGGAATTGCAATCAGAAAAGCTGGGCCTCCTAATTTTGGCGTATGGGCATTAGCCGGATCCAAAGTGACATTATCAAACAATCAATTCACGACTTGGAGACACGCTCTTGTTGCGTCGGAAGCAAGCGTTACCGCAAATCGAAATACTATTCGTGACTTCCATAAAACCGCCTTGGTCATCAACAATGCCCCTCAAGGCGCTAACGTTTCTCACAATACTGCTATCTCGCAAAACCCGCTGGATCAGGTTGTGGTAATTCAGGGACTACAGGCTAAAGTAACTAAAAACGTGCTGCAAACGGAAACCAAATGAGATTCGTTATTCATCGAATCCAGCGACTCATGCTGCTGGTTTTTTCCTGTGGGATCTCGGTAAGTAACGCTGAGGAAATCACGACGCCCACCAAGTTTGGCAAACGCATTGAAGTGGTTACATTTCACAGCACTGTGCTAGGGATGTCCAAGCAATACATTGCCGTCTTGCCCACCAACTACAAAACACCAGAGGCGAGGAATGCCACTTGGCCAGTGATGTTTCTATTTCACGGACGTGGTCGCACCGAACGCACTCTAATTGAGGACTCAGCCTCACGCACTGCACTGCTGCAAGCGAAATTCGTGACCATCCTCATCGACGGCGATGACGGCTGGTACATCGACTCACCGCGCCAACCCAAACAACGCTACGAATCCTACACAACCGAAGTCATCAACCATGCCGCTGAACAATATCCTCTCAGCACACACCGCTCACAGCGAGGGCTCAGCGGCTGGTCAATGGGCGGCTACGGTGCAACTCTCTTCGCAGCTAAGCACGCCACGCATTTTTCTGCCGTGGCACCGATCATGGGACTACTCGATTTTCCACGAGGCGACCTCCCTGCCGGACAATCCTACAAAGTCCCTCTGGCCCGATTCGGCAAGAACTCCACAATTTGGACAGAGCTCAACCCAATCAATCAGGCAAACAGGTTAAAATCAACTCAATTGCTAATCATTACTGGCGACGAGGCATTTGACCGCACAATGAACCACAACTTTGCGGACAAATTAAGAGAACTCAACATCCCATTTCAGTTTAGACAACTAGCCGGTGGTCATACATTTGACGTCGTTCGCAAAGCTTTACCGCTAGTCGTCAACTTCATGAACCAGTCCATAATACCGCCATCAAAATAGCTGCTCCACAAAGATGACCATGAATTTTAATTCTATCTTATTATTCATTAACATAGCGTTTGTGACACTACCGACATCGGTAACCAAGGCCGCCGAACCCGCGAAACCAACGCTCGTTGAGGTACAACGCATTTGGGATAAAGCACTTCACAATGCGTTCACTGACTTGATCCGTCACAAAAACCTATGGTACTGCGTTTTTCGTGAAGGTAGCGGCCATGTTTCTCCTGACGGCTCGTTACGAGTTATCACCTCAGTCGATGGTAAACAGTGGGCCTCGAAAGCACTCATTTCCTCCGCAACGCACGATTTGCGTGACGCCAAAATAACCGTGACTCCGCAAGGTAAGTTATTGCTTAACGGTGCGGGAATGATCGCAGATGCCAAAATTCGTTATCACTCAATGAGTTGGCTCAGCAGTAATGATGGAGCCACTTGGGATCATGGACATATCATTGGGCACCCCGGTTTTTGGCTATGGCGTGTTCAATGGCACGACAATCTGGCCTATACATTTGGGTATAGTACAGAACGAGATCGAACCACACGTCGTTTACGTTTGTACACGTCGCAAACCGGCAGTCAGTTCGATACCCACGTCCAACAACTCACCGCCCCCGCTGGCTGTGGTGAAGATGCGATTCTGTTTCTAAAAGATGGAACAGCCCTTTGCCTGCTGCGACATGAAACCGGCACCAAAATGGCACAGCTTGGCCGATCTGTGACGCCCTATACAAAATGGGTATGGCAAGATCTGAACCTGCGTATAGGTGGACCGAATATGCTGCAGTTGTCCGATGGACGCATAATCGCTGTCACCCGACTCTATAACGGTGGTACCCGCACTTCACTCTCATGGCTCGACCCCCATCGAGGAACGCTCACCGAAGTACTTAAATTACCTTCCGGCGGCGACACAAGCTATCCCGGCCTAGTCATGCACAACGGCCTATTGTGGATCAGTTACTACTCATCGCATGAACGAAAAACAAGCATTTACTTAGCTAAAGTAAGAATTCCAAACGATAAGTAACCTAACACAACAAAGGGTAAATGGATGTCAATTATATCGCTTCAACGTCGCTCTTCACAATTCATTATAACTGCCGCAAATCAAACAATCGCCGTCTTATTGACTTGTGGTTTGCTAAGTCCATTCATACACGCTCAGCAGCAATCTACCGAAGCCACAATCGATATTGGTGCGCGGAGAGAGCTATTCATTGATTCATTTTTGATCGATCGATTCGTTGGCAAAGCTGAACAACGACTTCACAAACCAATTCCTCGCGAGATTGCAATTGTGCATGATGCGCCTTGGGAAGGTAGCGGCAGTGGCTACCACAGCGTGTTTCAAGACGGTGATATTTACCGCATGTATTACAAGGCATGGCATCTAGAAGTTTCCCCGGGCAAGCTAAACTCAAGCGTCCATCCACTCTTTTGTTGTTATGCCGAAAGTAAAGATGGCATTCATTGGACGAAACCCAATCTTGGAATTCACGAATTTAATGGTTCTAAAAATAATAATATTGCCATCATCAGCGAAAAAAACGGTGAACTACAAATCGACGCTGGCCACCCTGCAGTCTTTCTCGATAACAACCCAGCCACCCCACAGGAAGCACGTTACAAAGCAATCGTAAGGTCAAAAGATCACAACGGTTTGATTCCTCTAAAGTCAGCTGACGGCGTTAACTTCAAGCCGATCACCAAGCAGCCCATTTTATCTGGAGTGGGAGCATTCGACTCTCAGAACTTGGCGTTTTGGGACGAAACAATCGGAAAATACCGTGCGTATTGGCGATATTTCACAAAAGGGACAACTAACAAAGAAGAGTGGAAGCCTGCTGGAATTCGTGCAATCCGCACGGCAACATCCGACGACCTCGTTCATTGGAACGACATTACCGACTTAAGCTATACCGATTCACCTCACGAACAACTCTACACCAATCAAATCAAACCCTACGTTCGAGCTCCTCACATCCTAATCGGCTTCCCAACGCGTTACACCGAGCGCGGCGAATCACCACAAATGACGGCCTTGCCGGAAAACAAACATCGTAAAATGCGCAGTTCGGTTTCACCTCGTTACGGAACAGCCATTACCGATGGACTGCTAATGTGCAGTCGCGACGGTCATAAATTCAAGCGTTGGAATGAAGCTTTTTTTCGTCCCGGAATTGAACGTCCGAACTCTTGGAACTATGGTCACCAATACGTCGCCTGGCACGTCGTACAAACTGCCAACACGTTACCCGGTGCACCCGATGAACTATCATTTTACGCTAGTGAAAGTTATTGGACCGGAAAGGGAAGCGCTGTGAGACGTTACACACTGCGGCTAGACGGTTTTGTGTCTTTATCAGCGCCGATGCAGGGTGGAGAAGTCATCACAAAACCGTTCAAATTCACTGGCAATCAATTGGAACTAAACTA
>JABHUV010000276.1 GCA_018658605.1 Planctomycetaceae bacterium
AACTCAATGGCTCGCCTACGACGACGGTGAGGAATATGCGGCCATGGCAGTCCAAACGGAATTCCACGCTGGGCACGATCCACAGCCCATCCTCCAACAACGCGTAGTGGCTGTTATACGGCCACTTGAACATGGACAGTACACCCTGGAGCTGCAGACCACGATAACGCCCACCATGGAAAGTCTTACGCTCAATAAGACGAATTTTGGCTTTTTGGCCGTACGCATGGCCGCTAGTATTTCCGCCCATTTCGGGGGTGGTACTATTACTAATCAAGCCGGCAAGACGGGAGAACCAGCGTTATTCGGTAAGGCGGCAAATTACATCGACTATAGTGGACCGATCCGAGGGATAGACGGCAATGGAATTATCGAAGGCATTACGTATTTCGATCACCCTAGCAATCCCAGTTACCCATCTAAGTGGCACGTTCGCGAGGATGGCTGGATGGGCGCTTCCGTTTGCCGTGATGCAGCAATTACGCTGACCCCCAGCACGCCTCTGCAACTGCGTTATTTGTTGCATGTGCACAACGGCCCCTTCGATCACAAGATTTCCAACGGGCTACAAACAACCTTCTTTCAAAGTCCCGGCTGGAAAGTAGTCGAAAGTAAACGCCGCCATCGACATCGCGACATATTCCCTGTGGATAAATAAGGTTTATCGTCTGCAAGTTTTTGTCTCAACGCCCGTCGCCGTGTACTTTCATCTTGACGCTGTACAGACCTGTTTTCGCCGTAATAAATAGCGTCGAATAATCTTCGCCACCAAACGTTACGTTTGCGGGTCCCTCCGGCACAGCAATATTGCCGAGATCTTTCCCGGTCGAATTAAACACTCGAACCGAACTGGTCGTTAGATATAGATTCCCAAGATGGTCCAACGTCATGCCGTCACTTCCAGATTCACAAAGCAATCTCTTTGTGATAATTTTCCCCGGACCGATAATACTATACGCATAGGTTTTACCGCCGCCGGCGTCCGCAACATATAGCGTCTTGTTATCTGAAGTTCCAATAATGCCATTAGGCTTCACATGATCATCGATGACTCGACTTACTGTTTTTCCGTTTGGTGCAATATAGTATACGTGAAATCCATCTTGTTCCTTGCCGTCCTGGCTACCATAACGAGGATCTGTGAAGTAGACACCGCCCCATTGGTCAATCCACAAATCGTTAGGGCTATTATATTTGCCACCCTCATAACTATCGGTTAGCACTTTAATCCTGCCCTTGGGGGATTGGCTTGTCATGCGTCTCGCGCCCCCTTCACAGGCTAACAACAAACCGTTGGGCGTGAAATACAAACCGTTCGCTCGGCCTGTATTTTCACGGTGTGTCTTTAACTCCCCATCAATGCTCCAGATCATAATTCGTTCGTTGGGAATATCCGTAAAATAGACATTGCCTTGCCTATCTGCAGCAGGTCCTTCAGTAAATTTAAACCCACTTGCCAATTGATTTACTGTACCACCAACCAACTCCGACAAATCTTTAGTTTGAGCATCACAACTCGAACTCCAGAATCCAACGGCAACAACCAAGCTAAACATTATCCCAAGACAACGCATTTCATACACTCCATTTCAATCAGGGAAAATACAACTCCCTTCAATTCTATCTGCGCGTTCGCTAAAAACGAAGCGGTGAGCTTAATTTATACCCACAAGAGGTTGCTATTGCCACAAGTCCCCTCTTTTGCCATTATCCCGTTTGAAATTTAGTGAATTGGCTTTTAGGGATTTACACATATGCGTCTTGCGATGATCCACTCAACACTGTTACTCCCGTTGTTAGTCGGATGTGCCAGTTTCGGTGATACAAATACCACTGAAGAAACGGCGATTGGTGGCGTGATTGGTGGAATCACTGGTGCATTGATTGGAGAGCATAACGACGATCCACTCGGTGGGGCTATTATCGGCGCGACAGCGGGCGCGTTGCTTGGAAATGCAGCAGGTCAAGAGAATGAGCGCATCAAAACGGGGCTAGCTGTAGCCGAACAAGAATTCATGGAAAACGCGGTGACCGTCAACCAACTGTTGGAATTAACACAGGCCGGCGTTAACGACGCTGTGATTATCAGTCGTATCGAAGCTAACGGTCCAGCTCAAAGACTTACCACCGATGACATAATCTTACTCAGCAACTCACAAGTCGCTCCAACAGTCATCAGTGCCTACCAGACTCCACCAGTTGGGATTATGCGTGCCGGCACTCCTGAACCACCTGAACCTCATTATCCATTTCCAATTGTTCCCACAACGGCAACTGGATTCAGTATTGGCCTAGATTTTGGCAACTAGCTCTTTTTGGCAATCGCTCGTACGACTGCGGCTCCCATATCAGCTGGGCTTGCCGCGACTTCGATTCCGGCAGCTTCCAATGCGTTGACTTTCTCTACAGCTGTGCCTTTTCCCCCGGAAATAATCGCGCCGGCGTGACCCATTCGTTTTCCCGGCGGGGCGGTGCGACCCGCAATAAACGCAGCCACTGGTTTCGTCACGTGTTCCGCCACATAAGCCGCTGCTTCTTCTTCCGCAGTACCGCCAATTTCCCCGATCATTATGATCGACTCTGTTTGCTCATCAGCTTCATACAACTTCAATAAATCGATAAACGATGTACCAACAATCGGATCGCCACCAAGCCCAACGCAGGTTGATTGGCCTAGCCCTTCGTTGGAAGTTTGCCATACGGCTTCATATGTCAACGTGCCGGAGCGGCTCATCACACCAACACTACCCTTATTGTGAATATATCCCGGCATAATTCCAATTTTAGACTCTCCCGGGGTAATCAATCCAGGACAATTTGGACCGATTAACGCGACATTTCGTTCACGCACAATTTCATAAACTCGCACCATATCCAACACTGGAACGCCCTCAGTAATCGCCGCAATCACCTCAATTCCTGCATCGACCGCCTCTAGAATCGCATCTGCGGTAAACGCCGCGGGAACGAAAATCATGGTTGCATTCGCTCCCGTAGCGGCAACTGCGTCCCCTACTGTATTGAATACAGGAATGCCATCTATATCCTCGCCGCCCTTTCCTGGCGTTACCCCGCCAACCATTTGAGTGCCATAATCACGGCAAGCTCGTGTATGAAAAGTGCCCGCTTTGCCAGTGATGCCCTGGCAGATAACCTTCGTGTTTGCGTTGATAAGAATGCTCATTCGATTCTTTCAGTCCCTATAACCGTGTTGTATGTTGGTCAACATGTTCCAAAATCTCATCTTGGAACGACTAATTCCTTCATTCTGAAATGGCCGCAACAACCTTGGTAGCAGCGTCATCCAAATCAGTGGCCGTGATAATCGCAACGTCACTTTCCTCTAATATCCGGCGGCCTTCTTCGACTTCCGTCCCTTCCAGTCGCACAACCAAAGGTATTTCAAATCCGATTTCCTGCGAGGCTGCTACAATCGCATCAGCAATGGTTGAACACCTCGCTATACCTCCAAAAATGTTCACCAATACCGCTTTCACATTCGGATCGGACAACAATATCCGGAACGCTTCAGTCACTTGATCCTTGTCCGCACCTCCACCCACGTCGAGGAAATTCGCCGGAGAAGCGCCGTGCAATTTAATGATGTCCATGGTGGACATCGCTAAACCCGCTCCATTGACCAGACAAGCAATGTTACCCTCGAGCTTTATGTAACTTAGCCCAGATTCTGCCGCACGCACTTCGGTTGGCTCTTCCTCGGACAAATCCCGATACTCGGCTATACTTTTTTGTCGATACATCGCGTTTGAATCAAAAGAAACCTTCGCATCCAAAGCGATAATGTCGCCTTCACTCGTTACGACAAGCGGATTAATTTCGACTAGGCTGCAATCACTCTTAACATACAAGCGGCACAGCGCCTTCATGAACCTATCGGCGATGCGAACACTCGCCCCTTCAATGCCAAGCTTCTGACACAACTTCCGCACTTGGTAACTCTGTAGTCCGTAGGATGGATCAAAATGTTCTTTGTGTATCAGTTCCGGAGTTTCCTCAGCGACTTTTTCAATCTCGACCCCCCCCTCCGTCGAACACATCAACACGGGTTGTTGAACCGCACGATCCAGCACGATTCCCAAATATAGTTCCCGCGAGATATCACAGCCCTCTTCGACGAGAACCTGATTGACGACTTTACCTTCCGTCCCGGTTTGAATCGTCACAAGGGTATTGCCAAGCAAGTTTGCTGCGACATCTGCAGCTTCCTCCCGAGACTTAACCAATTGAACACCGTGTTGACTTGGTATTTCAACAATGGTTCCCTTGCCACGTCCACCTGCGTGAATTTGCGCTTTAACTACAGCAATCGGTGTACCAAGTTCATCGTAGGCCGCCGCTGCTTCTTCCTTGCTACGGGCGACCATATGTCGTAACACGGTAACACCCGCATTCTGGAACAGCTCTTTCGCCTGGAACTCATGTATTTTCATTTTTATAAAAGCCCTTCAGCTTTACTGAGGTTCGTTTGCAAGGTTATTGATGCACAGTTTTGATAACTATTTTGTCACGCAGCCGCGTTTGTTTTACGTTTTTAATAATCACAGCCTAACTCAAACAGAAAAACTTTTAAAGCGGGTGCGTGACCGACTTTCAGAGAATCCCCTAACCCGCACAGATTACCACATGCCTTGCCATATCCTCGCTTCACGTAATGAAGCAGTAATGAAGACACGGCTAAATCCCCGATAAACAACATAGCGTGCAATGCACGCTTTATTTTAAAAAAGGCAATCACTTTTTAAGGTTATTTTCGTGAGTCAAGACATCAATGTACTAGCACTTTTAAAGGGTGAGGAACGCTATATTTTTCTGTTCAACGACCAGAACCGTAAAGAAACCCTAAGATTGCTCGGGCGTTACGCTTCAAACCCTGACCTAAGTTTCACTTGGTACGACGCCGCCGTGATGAGTCAAAAAATTAGATCTCTCACCAAACTCGAGCGTATAATGGATTCGCGACAACAACTTCCCTCTTAACCAATAGAGTTTTGATGCGTAAATCGATCGAACGTTTTTTACAGTATCTAGACGTCGAACGTAATAGTTCTGAACTCACGATAAAGAGTTATCGTGAAGATCTCGAAATGTTGACCTATTTTCTCACGTTCGACGACGGTTCTCTCCCTGCGCCACGGGATGTCACATCCCAGGATCTAAGACAATACGTTGCCGCAATGTCCGAGGCTCAGTACGCGCGTTCCAGTATATCTCGACGCTTAGCAACCCTCCGCAGTTTCTACAGATTTTGCCAGCGGCAAGGATATACCGACAAGAACCCCGCTAAGCCGTTGCGCAACCCCCGAAAGCAGCGGAGCTTGCCGCATTTTTTAAGTACAAACGAAGTTGCCAAGTTGTTATCCGCTCCCGACACGAACACGCCCATGGGCCTGCGAGATCAAGCAATTTTCGAGACCATCTATTCGGCCGGTCTTCGCGTAAGTGAACTTGTTGGAATCAATGATAGTGACTTACACCTCGATGAGGGGTTAATTCGCGTGCGAGGGAAGGGTCGCAAGGAACGATTTGCACCGATGGGATCTTTTGCCGTGACGGCGATCAATTCTTGGCTGAACGCCCGCATTCTCGCTAAAGACATTTCAAAAGGCGCCGACACCCCCGTGTTTGTTAATCGCTTTGGTCGCAGAATTACTACGCGCAGTATTGGGAGAATTCTCACCAAATACATCAGCCTTATCGGTTTGGATTCGCGTACGAGTCCTCACACGCTCCGGCACAGTTTCGCTACTCACCTCCTTGATGGCGGCGCAGAAATTCGTAGCGTGCAAGAACTGCTCGGCCACAAAAGCCTCGTCACGACACAAATATACACACATCTCACAACCGCCAACCTCAAGGACGTTTACGAAAAAACACACCCACTTGCATCAAGTTGATGTGCAATGCTAGGGAAGACACGTTCGCGTATTTCGCACAAATTCGAAATCGGGCAGGGTTCAAATCAGCCCTTTACGCACCGCCCATACCGCAACTTGTGTGCGATCTGATCCGTCCGTTTTTCGTAGTATATTTTGTACGTGTTCCTTTACCGTTTCAATGCTAATGCTTAACGACATTGCAATTTCCTGATTTGATAATCCCAAACCCAAATGTCGCAATACCTGGACTTCACGATTTGTCAGATTATAGCCCATGGCATTTTTATCTTTCCGGCGCGACATTAATCGATGATATTTCAGCAGTATGCTGGATTCTGGTTGATCTTGATTTTGATAAGCCCGCGACAGTACTGACAATATTTCCGCACGACTAGCACCTTTCAATAAATAATCAAAAGCGCCAAACAAGGCCGCTTTCGCAATGTATGTAGGATTGTTGAAAGCCGAAATCATGATCACTCGCGTTTGGGGCTGCGTCTTACGGATTTGCACTAAGGCCTCAAGCCCATCACAAGTCGGCATCTTCACGTCCAGCAAACACAGGTCTGGACGCAGCTTGTTCACTAAAACAACTGCTTCGTTACCGTTTTTTGCGACCCCGACCACACTTACATTCATCTCCGCAAACATTTGGGCAAGCCCGTCATGTGCGAGGTCATGGTCATCAGCAATAACTATCGTAATCGCCATTTTACAATTTCGGCTAATCCCTCGGCGAGGCACTTATTTTATCGCCGTCGATAAGCAAGGGTTGGATATGTGGGAGGGAACGTCAATGATGGCTGGCGCCAAGCAGATTCGTTATATTCGGTAGGTGACTCAAATATACCAACTACGCATTCAATTTACAGCATCTGGCCACCATTTTTCACAAACAAATTCCCTGTAACAATCGTCGCTAACTCTACCGTCCTCAGCAACGAGTGTTTTACGGCTAACCCATTACGCACGATCTAGTTACACTAGAGTATCCAACAACGCGCCACATTAACCAACAAGTCGCCCTCCCATGACAATTCCCACGGATCTTGAAATTCAACCTCCAGCGTTGGATGTATTAGTGGTAGCGCCCCATCCCGATGACGCTGAAATATCGATGGCCGGTGCGATCCTGCTTCTGCTCGAACAGGGGCAGCGGGTCGGAATATTGGATTTAACGGACGGCGAGCCAACCCCACGCGGATCAAAAGCTATACGCCGTGAGGAAACCAATATTGCCTCGTCCCTACTTAACATTACGTGGCGTGGTAATCTCGGTTTACCAAATCGATCACTCACACACACGCTCGCAGCGCGTGCCCAGCTTGCAACAGTAATGCGACTATGTCGAGCGGAACGCATTTTCACGCCCTATTGGCAAGACGCTCATCCAGATCATCTAGCTGCTAGTGAACTTACCGACGCCGCCCGCTTTTGGGCCAAGTTGTCAAAATCAAAAATGGCAGGTGAACCCTTCCACCCAACTCGAATCTACAACTACCATAGTGTGCATTTAAAACTCGCGATTGTCCCGGCATTCATCTTGGACATATCGGACTATTGGGAAACGAAACTGAAGACAGTTCAAGCCTATCAAAGCCAATTTGGAACAGTGGACACGTCCGACAAGCGGACATTCTATGACAAACTCAGAACTGACGCGGAGCACTGGGGGGACATAATCGGTTGTCGGTATGGGGAACCGTTTTCCTGCCGTGAACCGATTGGACTTTCTACAATGTCCGCTCTGATCTGAGACAACGTGGCGGCGTGTTAACGAGTCACTTCGAAAACGCCTTTGTCTTTATCAGTGGAATAATTCGCAACAAACTTGCCATTACTAAATGTCGCATTATACGTGTATATACCGAGGGTTCGCCCAAGGTCTTCTTTTCCTTTCAATGTCACAACGCCATCTTTATCCTCAACAATGTCTAGCGTGACGTTAAAGTGAAACGGAATGAGTTTGAAAAATCTACCGTTGAAGCGAGCCTGAACTTTGGAATTACTGAGTATTTGGAATTTAGCCTTTAGCGGCCCGTTGTGGTCACTTACCTCGCTACGCCATGTGCCGCTCCACCGGCCACTTAAATCGAGCTTGTCTTCCGCTTGCAGCTGTGCAGCTGCCAGACTTGCCGAAGCGATTAAACTCAGCGACAATAATGCAACGCGCAGATTAAAATAGTTGTGGTTACGCATAATGACATATTCCTCCGTTTTGGTTCGGCATCTTTTAGGCAAGACTTTTTCGGCGAATCAATATATACTTAAGTTTACCAAAGAACCGGTGTCCGCGTGAAGACGACTTTCACCGACTCGTCCCTACGAATCCTAAATCTATCGCACTTCGGAATCCTATCATGCAGCAAGTGAAAATATTCAAAAGCATCGAAAGTGAAATAACCTCGTTAGAAGAAGACATCAATGCGTGGATTAATGAAGCGGGCGCCAAAAACCTTCAAATCAGCGGTAACATCGCACCGCAAACAGAAGCCGCGCCCGGAATGGGGAGTTTTTCTTCTTCTGACATCTTGATTACGATTCTTTACGAAGCCTAATATAGCTGATGCTGATCATTTCCTATCCCGTTTGATCGCCGACACGACAAATATCGGATTCTGAGACTCGAACCGAACTCGCTCTAACTGGTGATTCCCTTTTGCCACGCCAAACATCCAGACTTTAACATCTCCGGTCGCCTCCCGTAAAATGGCTTGCACTTCTGAGACATTATCAATACTAGACATGTCCGCCACGATGCGTCCACCAGGCTTTAGTCTAGCCAGAACGTCTGTCACAATGGTTGCTAACTGGCGGCCTGTCCCACCAATAAAAATCGCGTCCGGGTTTGGTAAGTTTTGCCACGCGTTTGGCGCAGCACCATGAATCGGAAAAACGTTACGCACTCCAAAACGTTCCGCATTTTGTCCAATCAACTCAAAATCATCGACGTCCATTTCGATCGCGTATACTTCACCTCCAGGAGATATCTGACCGGCCTCGATTGCAACGCTGCCACTACCAGCGCCAATATCCCAGACAACACTTGTCGGTCCTAAATTAAGTTCCGCTAAAACCATGCACCGAACCTCACAGGAAGTAATTAACCCCCGTTTTGGTTTCGTCTGTAAAAACATTTCGTCCGGATTGCCAAACAATCGCTTACCAATCATTTCAGTTGGACGATCTGGCGCCGAATCGTGCCGAATGAGAATCATAACATTAAGCGAATCAAACGAATATGCTGCTATTTCCTCAAGCGTTCCGGAAGTCACTCGCTCGTCAGGCGACCCCAAATTCTCACAAACGTAGGCTGTAAAATAATCTATTCGCGCTGCGAGTAAACCCGCAGCTAACGCCTGCGGCGTGTTATCACGCGTGGTAAATAGACCAACGCGTTGGGCGCTGCGTATTTTTTGCACGGCATGATCAATCGTTTGATTACCAAGATCGGTAAGATAGGCGTCATCCCAATTTTCTTTGACGCGTGCGAACGCCAATTGCATGGTACTCACGTTGGGTATCACTCGGATTCGTGACTTCCCAATTTTGTCGCATAGAAATCTCGCGGTTCCATAAAACAACGGATCACCCGCGGCCAACACCACCACTTTCTGATCAATACTGGAGTCCAGTCGTTCCGCTAGCGCCTCGTAGTCCGAACCGGGATCCCACGCAACATCAAGGTACTTTTCAAACGACTCGGTTAGCGCGCGTGGGCCGATGAGTAATTCAGCTTGATTGATGATGGCGACAGTAGATGCGGTCAACCCTTCCATCCCGTCATCACCAATTCCGACAATGCAGATCGATTCGATGCTACTCAAAACATTCTCCCCCAAATCATGTGCCTAATTTTAATTGCGAAAAAAGCACCCATCGCAAAACGGGTGCTCATCGCGAACATATGATTATGTTCAAATTGTATAGTTTCGTTGCGTGGCATCACTTACGCTTGGAAGGAACTGCCGCAACCACATGATTTTACTGCATTTGGGTTTTCAAAGGTGAATCCTCGACGATCAAGACCGTCGTACCAGTCAATAACCGTACCGTCTAGGTACAGCGCGCTCTTCTTATCAACGACGACGTCAACACCGTGGTGGGTATACCTATTGTCCGTAGATTCGTCGAATTCCGATTCAAATTTGAGCGAATAACTGAATCCACTACATCCCCCGCCTACGACGCCAACTCGCAGGAATGCTGATTCCTCTAGATTCTGATCCGTTTTAACTTTTGCAACTTCTGCCGCCGCTTTTTCCGTAATCGAAACCGCCATAGCTAATTCTCCGTTTTGCAATGAATTGCCTATTGTATTAGATGCCGACATTGATTCCGCACATGCAAAACATAGTCGGCCGTAGCGATACATAATACACCCGTAACGAACATTTGAAAACATCTAATTGCACTTAGACCGCGTGAATCGCAAGTTATCGCAAGAATTCGATGGGTGTTGTTCCCCTAAAGCCAAGAAAAGTTATACTTTCCTACTGACGGATTACTTGATATTGATTATGCCAATCGTCAAACAGTCAAAATGCAGCGGTGTTTTGGAACATTATACATAGCAACAGAATATTAAAGGAAACAAGGATGACCTCCACCGAAGTTGAACAGATTCTGGTTGTACCCACGAACGTATTTCATAAACTTGGTCACGTTCAAGGTTTCAGCGCCGATGTAGACAAATACCTTAAGGAGTTACTACGTCCGGAGAACATTTCTTATCGTCCCCGGCCTGATATGGAGGAGGACCCATCCTTTAAACAACTAATCCCATATGTAATTTTCCGCCACACGGATTTGGAGGGTACCGTATCCGTTTTTCAATATTCCCGCGGCGCGGGTTCCGGTGAAAATCGCTTGCATCAGAAGAAATCCGTAGGTATCGGTGGACATATTTCACTAGAAGATGCAACAGACGCCGACGCCGACCCGTATCAACAAGGAATGAAACGTGAACTTGAGGAAGAAGTTCGAATTGATACACCCCACCGTTTTTCACTCGTCGGGCTAATTAACGACGACGAAACAGAAGTGGGGAAAGTCCATCTGGGCATTGTGCATATTTGCGACGTCGATACACCACATGTTGTTCCCAATGAAGTCGAGATTGAAGGCAACGGTTTCGTGCCCGTCGCGGAAATGCTAGCGGATCTTACGGGTTTCGAAACGTGGTCCGCCATATGTCTTAAAGCGTTATTCTCGTAGCGTATTTCCTGAAATCACAGCTTAACGGATTAACAATTTGGAAAATCAATTGGAAATCATGACAACTCTTCCAATCTACATGGACGACCACTCTACAACTCGCGTCGATCCGCGGGTCGTTGACGCAATGCTGCCGTACCTAACTGAGACCTTCGGAAACCCAAGCAGTACAAATCACAGCTTCGGCTGGGATGCTCAACAAGCAGTAGAGGACTGTCGTCAATCCATAGCAGCCAATTTAAACGCCCAACCCAAAGACATTTTGTTTACGAGTGGGGCAACCGAAAGTAATAATCTGGCTCTACGCGGCGTTTGCCTACGAAACCAGCACAGAGGGAAACATATCATCAGTGTTGTAACTGAACACCCAGCAATCCTCGACCCCCTAGACCGTCTCTCGCGCCGAGACAACTTCGATGTTACGCTATTGCCCGTTACCAAAGGGAATTCGGCAACTATTGGTGCTATTGATTTAGACCAACTGGAAAATGCAATCCGACCGGATACGGTTATGGTATCAGTAATGTTTGCTAACAATGAAATCGGAACGATTCATCCAGTTGCTGAGATTGGCCGCCTCTGCCGGCACCATGACGTATTGTTTCACACCGACGCGACACAAGCAGTTGGACGTGTACCGATCGATGTCGACACGATGTGTATTGACCTGATGAGTTTTTCCGCCCACAAATTTTACGGGCCTAAGGGCATTGGCGGGTTATATGTGCGCAGCAATGGTCCGCGGCCGAAGCTGCTGCCACTCTTCGACGGTGGAGGTCAAGAAGGCGGACTCCGCCCCGGAACTTTAAATCCAGCGGGAATCGTCGCGATTAGCCGCGCCTTGGAACTAGCCCAAGTTGAACTTGAAACTGAACGCTCGCGTCTCAAAACAATGCGTGACCGGCTCTACCAATTACTCATTGAAAATATTTCGCACTTGTCATTAAACGGCCCTTCCTTGGATGACGGTTCCAATCGCCTCGTCAATAATTTAAATGTTTGTTTCGGGGACGTTGACGGTGAAGCGCTCATGATGAGCACCCCTGACCTAGCAATATCAAGCGGCAGCGCTTGCAGTTCAACCAATCCTGAACCCAGTCATGTTTTGCGTGCGATAGGGCGCAGTGATGATGAAACCCGCGCCAGTCTGCGGTTCGGACTTGGCCGTTTTACGACGCCCCAAGAGGTTGACGTAGCCGCTGAACTCCTAATTAAAAGCATCCAGCGTCTCAGGTCATTGCGTTAGCCATCTGCGAACGCCCCTTAACGACGCTGTATCGTGCTCGCGATTGTAAGTTTATTCGTCCATGCTCATAAGATCAACATTGCGTCGCCGTAACTGAAAAAACGATATTCTCGGTCGATAGCTTCCTGATACGCTCGCCGAATTAGCTCATCCCCACCGAATTGGCGAACTAGTATCAAAAGAGTTGACTTGGGTAAATGAAAATTCGTCATTAAAACATCGACAGCCTTAAATTTGTAGGGCGGTTTAATAAATAGCCGAGTGGTGCCACTCCACGCCTCAAAGCTACTTTCAACCACAGCGGTCTCCAACACGCGAACAGCCGTCGTGCCTATGCACACCACTCGGCCCCCCAAATCCTTTATCGTTTGCAATTGTTGTGCCACGTCGCTATTGATTTCACCTCTTTCGCTATGCATGACGTGATCATCAATATTTGGGGAACTGATGGGACGAAAAGTACCCAATCCCACATGCAACGTCACCGAACACATCTTAATGCCCCGTTTTGCCATCTCCGCATTCAAAGCTTCCGTAAAATGTAACCCTGCGGTCGGGGCGGCGACAGCTCCCGGTTTATCAGCAAATACTGTCTGATAATTCAATTGGTCGGAGTCCTCCGTTTGCCCACTACGGATATAGGGTGGAATTGGAACGTCGCCTCGACTCTCCAGAATCTCATTCCAATGAAGATGACAATCGGGAACAACTCGCCAGACGCCTCCGTCTAATTGCTCCCGAAACTCTAAGCTAATATTTGCGTCAACGGAAAGATTATCCGTTGCAACGCCACCGGACAACAGAATCGATTCCCCGGGTTTAATCTTCCCCCTCGTTTTTGAAACTATAAGCCATCCACCCTTATCGCTGGCCTCTAGAAACAAACCCTCCCATCGTCCCCCTGTCTCCACGCGAACGCCAAACAATCTAGCCTTAACGACTTTGGTGTCGTTATTTACCAAGACATCCGATGATTTCAAAATGTCAGGTAAATCCGCGACAGAACGGTGAGTTATCGAACCTGAATTCCTATCCACAACCAGTAATCGCGCAGCGCTACGGTCCACAAGCGGGTGTTGTGCAATAAGTTTCGTTGGCAAATTATAATCGTAGTCGTCTAAATTCATTGCGTACCTAACACATTTTATCGGGTTATTTCCCATTCTGTTATTTGATTTAGCCGTCGTAAACCCCATCACTCGTGATTGTGGGAATTCGTAGAATAGAGCGCACCTTTTTTAAGTTTGGACTTTTGTATCCTTCGGCTCGTACTTAACATGAACCATAACGATCAGTGCATTAAACATCACCACACGTTTGACTTTAGCGTGTGTACGATACCCCACTTATATTAGCCGCTTAAGGAACTCCACTTTTGGACGTCGCCTTCGTCATAACTGAACTGGAACCAGGTGGAGCCGAGCGTTGCTTAGTTAATCTTGCTTTAGGGCTTCGCCGGCGTGGACACTGCATAAGTGTGATTAGTATCGCGCCAGAACCGGGTTCTGGCCGCGATGAACTCGTCATTAAACTCCGTGAAAACGATATCGAACCGCATTTCCTTGAAGCACGCAGTTATCGTCAATTTTTGAATGCCAAACGGCGACTGAGTCAACTACTAGACAAATTATCACCGGATATCGTACAGTCATTTCTTTTCCATGCAAACGTTTTGTGCGGCGAGGTTAGTAAACGCTTCAGTTTCAAATTAATCGCCGGTTTACGTGTGTCAGACCCGCGCCGATTCCGCCATTGGATCATGCGTTACCAACACACGAGGTTTCAACGATCAGTTTGCGTGTCAGACGATGTTGCCTCGTACGCGAAGCGACAATTAGGATTTCAAAATGATCTCTTGTCAGTAATTCCCAACGGAATTGACATCGCGGCTTTTGATATGATTAGCCCCGTTAAACCCGAAAAACTCTCATTCGGCACAATCCCCCCTTTACTGACATTTATTGGCCGTCTGCACCTTCAAAAGGGTGTGGATCTAATTGCCGCTAATGCGGAGTCAATACTTCAGGCCTGCCCCCAACACCACATAGCGATTGTCGGGGACGGACCCAGCAAACAATTTATGCAGCGTTGCATCAAGGATGTGGGCCTACAGCAACGTGTTCATTTTTACGGTTATCGTGAGGATGCTGCGTCTATACTCAAAGCAAGTCAACTTCTACTGTTTCCCAGCCGCTGGGAAGGGATGCCGAACGTCGTTATGGAAGCAATGGCCGCTAAAAAACCCATTGTCGCTTGTCCGGTCGACGGGATTCGAGCACTCTTATCACACGCACCACGCCAAATATCGCGTGCCGATGACTGGGCTGCAACAGTAATCGATTTGGCCCTCGATTCTGAGGCTTGTGACAATATTGGAGAGGCCAACTACACTGAGGTGACGAAAACCTACCAACTATCCCAAATGATTATCCGTTACGAAGACCTCTACAGTCAGCTATTGCAACCTTCATGAGCTCTGAACCGTCATCAACAATACATGTACCCGTACTCCCAACTGAGGTAATCGACGCTTTGCGCATTACTTCGCAGGGAATATACGTTGACGGGACCATCGGAGGCGGTGGTCACGCGGAACTTGTCGCTAGTCAGCTCGACCCTGACGGTTTATTGATCGGCCTGGATCAGGATCTTATGGCATTGAACCGCTGTGAAACCCGCCTCAGTGGTAAACCCGTAATTCTCGCGCACTCAAATTTTTGCGAACTACCCGAGGTATTAGAACAAATCAACGTTGGACCAATTAACGGGATTCTATTAGACCTGGGGCTATCGTCAGACCAGCTAGAAGATACCGAGCGTGGATTTAGTTTCAATAGCACCGGTCCTTTAGACTTGAGGTTTAACACGGCTTCGGGTGAGCCGGCTTGGCGACTAATCCAACGGTTGCGACCCGAGCATCTCGCGAATCTTATCTATGAATTCGGCGAGGAACGATTGTCCCGACGAATTGCCAGGAAGCTATCAGAACGCTCCAAAAAAATCCCCCTAAAATCGGCAAAAGATATCGCGGATGTCATCTGCAGTTGTTACCCACATTCAAACCAAAAGCGAATCCATCCAGCTACACGCACCTTTCAGGCACTAAGGATAGCGGTTAATAACGAACTAAAGTCACTTGAAATTGCCTTGCGGCGTCTGCCAGACTTACTTACGCCAAGCGGAATATTTGCGATTATTAGTTTCCACTCACTAGAAGATCGACGTGTCAAACACGCCTTTCGCGAAGATAAGCGGCTCGAAGTCATAACCAAACGACCAATCGTAGCATCGCCCGAGGAAGTCGATTCCAATCCTCGTAGTCGGAGCGCCAAACTCAGAGTTGCGCAACGAATTTAAATTTCGTCCTACTCCCAATCCAAGTGTTCAAACCGAATATCCCGTGTTTCTTCTCCGTCGCCAGTAGTTTCCGCCAAGGAACCGTATAATTCAGGGCGACGGGCACGCATCCACCGCGTACCCGTTGCGCGATCGCACAGCGACAAGTCCAGATCGGCTATAATCATCTGTACGCGAGGTTCGGTTGCTTCCACAATCACTCGGCCGTAAGCATCAATAATCATTGCATTTCCAGTGCGAACTTCATCATCGTCACGCCCAATTCCATTACTAAATACCAAGAACATGCCATTGTCATGTGCTCGTGACGGCAACCAACGCATCAGCCAACCCCGGCCCTTTTCACCGTTGCACTGTTGCTTCAATTCGTCATATCGCGAGTCGCCACCTTCCCACAAATCAACATCGATCACCCCCATCGCTTCTGGACTGCCAGAGTTACAACCACCAGTTTGGTGCGGGGCCAACAAAATTTGCGCACCAAGCAGCGCAGTTGCTCGTACATTTTCAACAATATTATTATCGTAACACGTCAGCACACCAAGTCTCACACCGTTTGGCATGTCCAACACGGTGAAGCTATCGCCACTGGCCAAATGTTCGCTGATAAAACAATGCAATTTCCGATGATTCACCCAGGTGCCATCACCGTTAACTACAAAAAATGAATTGTAAAGTACTCCGTGCTCATCCAATTCGACCAGTCCCACCCCGATGGAAATATTATATGTCTCGGCGAGTTCCCTAACTTCCGTACACGCTGAACCGTTGGGCACGTTCTGTCCGATACCTTCAAGTTCCGCTCGCGTTAGGTTTCGTAAATGCCAGTATCCCGACAAGCAGCATTCTGGAAATAGCACCAACTCTACGTGTTTTGACGCGGCTTCGATTACAAAACCCTTAACCACCGCCATATTCGCAGTGACATCGCCTGGGAAATGCTGGTATTGTACTGTTGCCACTTTCATCAGCGAAAATTTAGCCCCCTGTGTTGTGAGTAAGGCAAAAAAAAACAGCCAGTTCAGTATTGTAACCGAAACTGGCTGTCATGTTTTACGGTGTCGACCGTTTATTCACCACTGTCAAACGCGAAGTCATCGCCCATCGGCAAAAACTCGTCGCCAAAATCTATTTCAATTTCCACAGTTTCAAGGTTTACTTCGGCAGGGGGTGTTGTACGGCGACTACTATATCCATAGGCAACCAACGCGCAGATCATGACCATTAAACCGAGTGATACTACAGCCATTCGTTTGATGAAACGTTTCATAATAATTCCTTTTGGGGTTTTGTAGCTCAACCAATGCCAAGCTAGGGATGCCGGTAAACTCGCCTCGCGAAGCGTGGGGCTTTCACGAGGCGGTAATTTACCGATCAGAGAACGTATATTTCAAAGTTACTTATTAGCAGTGCCTTTGAAATTGTAATTTGGATTGTTCACGTCAAAATCAATGTTTTTAAATCCGTTGTTGAGTTTCACATTTACGTAGGTGTACTCTTCGATCAACTTGGGACGAGCACCAGGAGTTTCCGGCCAGTCGTAAGATACATAACGCACAGGGACCTGCAACTCATCGTCAATAAAGATTTGAGCAACGTGAAAATCATAAGGTGCTCGCTTGTCCGGATGAATCACTTGAATCATCGTGCATTTACGTTTGTTGATCAAAGCCTCTTTACGAAATTGCACCTTACACATACCGGCATTCATGTCTCTTTCGGCACGAGCAATTAGTTGTACGATAAGGTTTTCCAATCCAATTTCTGTTACGGGATAACGCTGCCCCTTCATTGCCAAAAATCCGACTGGATCCAGCCAAAGGTCCGGTATGGCAGCCTTCAAACCTGTGCCGCCCTCATGGGCGCACATCTTATTTTGATTGCGTCCCTCAACAAATATAACCTCACGCCCCTTAGCGATTGCGGGTTTCACAAAATACATATACGTTGCAAAAGGCACACCAGGTTTGGCATTACGAACCTTGACGTAAATGTATTCGGAAGTTCCGAGTACCCCGTCAATACGCTCCCGCTTTACAAGAGTCGCCGTGTAGTCGTTAATGTTTTTTATACTATTCTCTAGTGCCGCTTTAGCGATATCAATGGCGGGTTTTAAGGGATGTTGCAGTTCAGCAACTCCAGCACCTTTGTTAGCAGCAACTCGAACTGATTGCTGTTGGGCTTGAGAATTTATCGCGGTGAGTACAAGGCTAAATAAAACAGCCCCGTGTAAAAACTTGTGAATCATGTGAATCTCCCTATCACTGGACGCCCTGCCTACTGGGTGCCCTCACGTCAAACTTCCCTGGTGAAATATAAATACCAACGGACTCCGTTCAACCACATCCCGTAGCATCCCAGATGGTATGCCTTTCTTATCGCCAAGATTTGGCGTCGTAAACTACTATTGCGAGTCGACAAAAATGGCTTTTCCGACTTTAATATAGACTTATATTTACCATATCAGGATAGCGGGACATTACTACGTATCCTCCCTAACTTGCCAAAAGCGAATAAGGTACCATGACTAAAGCTAGCCTATCGGAAACACCCGTACAGATTACCACCGTTGTCTCAGAAATGTTCGCCGAGAATGCGTTTATCGTTCACTTGCACGATAGAAACGATTGTATCGTCATAGATCCTAGCTTCGATACCGAATCGATTCTTGATTATATAGACAAACACGACTTAACCGTATCTGTTATTCTCAATACACATGGGCATACAGACCATATCGTCGGAAACGAAGCAATTAAGTCCCAGTTTCCGAGCGCGCCGCTCATCATAGGCACCGGCGACGCACCTAAGCTGACGGACCCCCAATTGAATTTATCAGCATCCTATGGGCTTGCAATTGTGAGTCCGCCTGCCGATCAAACGGTGGTGCATGGAGAAATCATTGAGTTTGCCGGGATCCGACTCGAAACTCGCAACACACCCGGTCACAGCTGTGGTCATGTGGTGTGGATTTGCCACGACACAACTCCAACGATCGCCATCAATGGTGACGTCCTATTCGCTGGTAGCGTCGGCCGCACCGACTTCGCGGACGGCAGCTTCGAAATACTTGAACAATCAATAAGGGAACAGTTGTACACCTTACCCCCGGACACAATCGTGCTTACAGGACACGGAAACGCCACAACGATTGGCCAGGAAAAACAAACCAATCCTTTTGTATCCGAGTAAGGCTTGGAGGCTAACGCGATTTGAAAACCAAATTCGGCCCTGTACCTATTTACGCGGAAAAACACCCGTCTCCAACATGTCCTGCTCTAAATCAGAATCAGCTTTTGATGCTTCAATACTCGAGTGACCCACAGGCACAAACAACTTAAATGTCGACCCTTCGCCTATAACCGACGACACGGTCAGATCACCCCCATGTTCACGCATTACTTTCCGGCTCACAGCCAAGCCTAAACCTGTTCCCTGGCCACCCTTGTCTGAAACAAATGGAGCGAATATCTTTTCAATTTCATCGGTCGCGATTCCTTTACCTCGATCCACGACGTTGATAAATTGCGCCGCCTCACCCTGCTCAAGGTACACCTGTACAGTGGCGTCATCGACATCAGTACAAGCGTCAATCGCGTTGGAAACAACGTTCCATACCACGCGATGGATACCTAGTGCATCGATCAACACATCATCCAAATCCGTCGAAGTGTCAATTTCTAACATAACATCCTTTTCAGCTGCTCGGGGGGTCAACATCTCAACAACCTCGTTCGCAATCTCTTGCAAACTAACTCTTTCACGTTCTGGTTGTCGATCTTTACTGTAGGACAACATGTCCATAACTAATCCAGATATGCGATCCTGATTTCGTTTAACAATGTCCCACCCTTGGGCAATCGCCATGCAGTCGTTTTGCTGCAATCCATCCTCAACAACAAATCCCCCACCGCGAATACCCTGGAGTATGTTTTTTATATGATGCGCGATACTTGTAACGGTTTGCCCCATGGCTGCGAGTTTTTCAGATTGCAACATCGCACCATAGTAGTACGTATCCTCCACGGCCAAAGCAGTTTGATGCCCGATCGCGACCAGCATTCTTAAATGTTCATTCGTAAATATTCGAACATGTTTACCTAGCAAAGCCCCCTGATCCGGGACGGCGGTATCAATATAAATAACTCCCACCACGCCATATCGACCAGTCAAGGGAACACAAATAGCCTCATTGACCCTGTTACCAACAATACTGTCACTTGCCTCCCAGCGTTCGTCACGACTCGCATTCGTCGATACGACGCCCTCTCCATTGTCGATTACATACTCCAAAATACGCCTGCTAATAACCAATTGGTCGGACTCAGGCACCGCATCGCGATCTCTTCGCAGCCTCGGAGAAAGCTCTCCGGTTCGTTGGTCAATCAACAATATGCAGGCACGATCCGCATCAACCCAGTCAAAAACCAAAGACAGAACCCGCTCCAGTAATTCGTCAATATCGAGCGTCTGCGAAACGGCTAACGTCGTTTGGTACATCACCTGCAAATGGCTTCGCAAAGCTTCCGCTTCGACTTTAGGTTGTTCCCCGTCGCTATTTGTCAGCAGAGAATCGGCGGATGGTAATACACCGCCACCGAATTGTGGAACGACCGACTCGAGGATCTGCGAGTCAAAAGCTGCATTGTCGTCAAACTGTACTTCGGGAGAATACTGGGTGGCATCCCCGCCGCCCAGTTCCCTGATGACGATGTGCGTGTTACCCATCTGAATTCGATCACCGCTGCTCAAACGTGCCGAACTGGTCCTCTGGCCATTTACGAACGTGCCGTTAGAGCTTTCCAAATCAACTACATTAAACCCGTCACCGTCAGGTTGGAGTTCAGCGTGAAAGCGCGAAACCTCCGAGTCGTGTATTTGTAGATCATTATTGCTATCGCGACCGAAGCGAAAAATCTTGTTCGCAATCTCTAGACGTTCGCCCTGGTCGAAGCCTTGGATGATGTGAATAGAAAACATATACGAACCTTTACAATACTAAAGCGTCTCGGTCTGCTGCAGTCACAGAACCCGCTATACGCTCGTTCAACAATACGACGATATTATACCTCGATACTTCCCACTTGTACGCCCCCGAAATCCGACTAGCAATAAACGCTATCAAGCGTGAAAAGCGCATTTTCAGGTCCCCGACTTACTTGACGTTATCCTAGACAG
>JABHUV010000217.1 GCA_018658605.1 Planctomycetaceae bacterium
GGCATCACCTTGAGAACGTAACGTCTGGCCCGTTTTGCTAACGGTTTCCTTTAATGCAGCGCTAAATGCTTCGGTGTCGTATGTAGCATTGGGACCCTCATCCCATTTTACGTTTAATGCATCCCTGCCCTGCCTGGCAGCCCAAGTGCCAGTGGCAACCACAGCGACTCCCCCAAGTTGTTGAAACAGGGGGGCGCCCTGAAATTTTGGCAATTCGATTACGTCTATCACCCCGGGTATCTTTTTGGCAGCCCCGGCGTCATAAGAAGAAGCCACTCCACCAACGACCGGGCACCGTGCGATAACTGCATAGACTTGCCCCTCGATACGTGCATCAATCCCGAAGACGGCCTTACCCGTCAGGATGTCATCGAGATCCGCGATTGGAAAACTTTTTCCAATGAACTGAAATTCGTCGGACGACTTAAACTGTAGTGTCTCCGGTTTGGGTGCTGTAAGTTTTATTGCCGCGGCAACTAGCTTGCCAAAACCAATTGATTTCTTGGTTCCCTTTAATACGACTTGATTGTTTTTGGCTGAACAGCGATCAGCATCCACGCCCCATTGCTGGGCGGCGGCATGTTGCAGCATTGTTCGTGCCGTCGCTCCCGCAATTCGCATGGTCTTATAAAAGAAGCGAATACTATTGGAGCCGTCAGTGTTTTGGTCTCCGAGGCGTCTGTCGCCTTTAGCCTGACGGATGACGACTTTATCCCAGTCAGCACCCAGTTCATCGGCGAGTACGCGTGGCAACGCTGTACGAATACCCGTTCCCATTTCTGAACGGTGAGCAAGAATCTGGACGGTTCCGTCCGGTTCGACGGCGACAAACAGACTGGGCGATAGATTGGCATCCGTGGCCAGGTCGTCAGATGCGGCGACAGTCGTGGTTCCGTCGGTTGCGGTAAGGATAACAAGTGAACCGGCGGCGATTCCCTTGAGGAAATCACGCCGACCAATGCTTGATCCCAACGAAGATTTGACCTCGGTTTCCACGCGTGATTTGTCAATAAGTTGCCGTAAGGTTAGGTGTTGCTGGGAGTTAATCATTTTTGCATCTCCTGAGCCGCAGTTTTCACGGCTTCACGAATACGGTTATAAGTTCCGCAGCGACAGATGTTCCACATGCCTTCATTGATCTCTTTCTCGGAAGGATCCGGATTGTCTTTGAGCATCGCCGCACACGTCATCATTTGACCGACCTGACAATAACCGCACTGGGGAACGTTATGTTCGCGCCAAGCGTCCTGAACGGGGTGATTCCCGTTAGCCGATAGTCCTTCGATCGTGACGACCTTGGCATCGCCTACATCGCCTAGCGAGGTAACGCAGGATTGCACTGCCTCGCCATCGACGTGGATCGTGCAGGCGCCGCATTCGGAGACTCCACAGCCATATTTAGTTCCAGTTAAACCTAGATGATCCCGGAGGACCCACAGCAATGGTGTGTCGATAGGTACGTCGGTAACGTCCAGATCTTTACCATTCACGTTGAGCGTAGCCATAACGTCGGTAGCCTTATATAAAGTTAGATACGACAAGCCTTCAGTATAAATATTTCCTAACGGACGTTGCCAGTCTGTTAACAGTTTCGTTGGATAAAAGAGCCTGACTCATTATCCGATAGCCTAAAGCAATTCGTGAATGGGTGACCCGTGATAAACTTGGTTAGGGCGATTCAATTTGTCATGCCAGGCAACGGTTTTTGGCAGCCCAAGTGCGGAATAAATAGTTGCCGCCATATTTTCCGGTGTATGGGGATCGGCAGCTGGGAATCCACCTTGTCTGTCGGAGGCACCGACAACGCTCCCGCCGCGGATGCCACCCCCAGCAAAAAAGACACTCTGAACAGCACCCCAGTGATCACGACCCGGTTTGCCGCTTTTAGCGCCGTCAAAAGTAAAGACGCGTGGAGTTCGGCCAAACTCTCCGGCCATGACGATTAAAGTTTCATCCAACATCCCGCGGTCCTGCAGATCATCTAGAAGAGCGGATACGGCGCGGTCGGTCGGAGGTAACAGAAAATCCTTTAGATTGGTAAACGCATTTTCATGAGTGTCCCACGACTCATCATTTCCTAGATTGACTTGAACCATTCGCACGCCAGCTTCGACAAGTTGCCGAGCCATCAGTAGAGACCAGCCGAATGTGTTTTTACCATACTTTTCCTGTAATTTGTCGTCTGCGGAATGAACATTCAGCGCCTGGTGGACGCCGCTGCCGGTTAACAGAGACGCTGCTTCACCGCGAAAACGATTAAACTGGCCAACTTGAGCAGTCTGATCCAGATGGCGTCGCTGCTCGTCCAAGCCATTTAACAACGCCAAACGAGATTTGAATCGATCTTTTAACATCCCTTGATGGAGCTCTAGGCGAGGAGCTTCGAATATATAGTCCGGAGGGTTGTTTGCGCCCTCCCAACGCTGAAAACCATATTCGGGAAACGCGCCATGGATATATTTGCTAGTTTTGAATTGGCTTGCTTCGATAAACCAAGGATCGTGGTCGGCGCCCATCGTGCCCCCAAACTGACCCGGAATCGTTCGGCCTGTCACGTGAACCAGTTTTTCCGGAAGGACAGCAGCCGGCGGTAAATTATTGCGCCGTGGAAGTAGATTACTAACCATCGATGCAATACAGGGATGGTCGGTAGGGTTGGGTCGACTGCCACTGAATCCGCGTGGTAATTCACTGCGCCCGGTCAGCATGACATGGTGACCTTCAGAATGTTCGTTATAGGGATGGGTCAGTGACCGGAGGATCGCCCAGTCGTTACTTCGCTGGGCTAACAACGGAAGATGTTCGGAAACTAGCACACCCGGTGTTTGGGTTTGGATCGGTTTAAATTCTCCACGAACGTCCTCTGGAGCATCCGGCTTCGGGTCAAAACTTTCATGCTGTGCCAATCCGCCGGAGAGAAAAATATAGATAACGGATTTAGCTGTGGGGGGATCCACATCTTCGGATGCCATCGCCACCAGCGGGTCCAAGTGGTTCATCCCCAGTCCCAACAGACCGACAGATCCAGCTTGAATGGCAACTCGACGATTGACTTGAGGATGATACATGACATTTCCAAACGTGCAACAGACTATTTGCAGTTTAAACTATCTGTCCTCCTAAGAGCAACTAAATGTTGGAAGTGTTGCCACGTTTTAATTCATGTGGTCGCCGGCTAGTGGGGCGATCCGCTGGTCTCGCGCACCCCTTCACGGTCTCTGATTAACCTTCCAGTTTTCGTTCCGTCTCAGACCGTAGTAGGGATAGTAGTCCCAAGGTGTGTCTAGCCCGAGTGCTCTTGGATCCTTGGTGTCGACTAGCCGCTGCTGCAGTTGAGCACTAAGCCGTTTCTTGATCGTAGCAAACTTGGGACTTCCCGCTAAATTAACCAACTGGCTAGGGTCATTCTTGATGGAATACAGTTCCTCAGCGGGACGCTTGGCAAAAGCTAGGTCGTAGAATCGGGTGAAGCCAATTTTGTCCTTGTTGTCCATCAGCAACTGCTTAGTCGGTGAAGAATCTACCTCCCCAAAAGGGATGTACCGAGCGCAGAATTTGCGATCGGGATTCCCCGCCGGCCAACGATCCGGCTTGAAATTCCTGATGTACAGGTATTCTTGGGTACGCATGGCGCGACAGGGATAGCCTTTGCCCCCCTCGCGACAGCCGTCATGACGTTCCATGGCTATATAGGCAGCAGAGTTCTGCAGAACAAGTCGTTGATTTGGCTGTCGCTTGTTGTTAAACACGTCGTTTAGTTGAGCGGCCGTCATCATCTTAGGCACTGGCAGACCGGCGGCGACGAGGAAAGTGGGCGCCAAGTCGCTCAGGTTTACTAGGCCTTCATGGACGCGACCGGGAGCGGTGATGCCGCTGGGCCAGCGAATCGCCAGCGGCACATGTGCCCCTGCATCATAGAGACTGGCTTTAGCGCGGGGGAAAGGCATGCCGTGATCGCTGGTGATCACGACGATGGTGTTGTCCAGTTGACCGGCTTTTTCCAGAGACGCGATGGCACGCGCAACCATCTTATCGAAATGTTCGATTTCCATGAAATAATCTAGGAGGTCATTTCGCACAACCTGATGGTCAGGAAAGATGGGCGGTACGATTACCTTGGCGGGATCCTTGCCCGTCCGTTGGCCTGCGCCTTTGTCGAAACCGCGATGCGGCTCGTGCGTCCCCAGCCAAAAACAGAAAGGCTGATCCTGGGAAACTTCCACAAGGAAGTCATCAAAGTTGGCTGCATAATCCTTATTGGCCATCCCTTTAAAGGGAGGTATCAGCTTGTGGTTATTGAATTCCACACCAGCAGGATTGGTCGTTCGACCTCCCGGTTCAAGTCGTCCGGGGCTCCATCCTTTACCGGTAAACCCAACGGCGTAACCCGCATCCCGCAGCAGTTCCGTGTAGGTGGTGAATTTAGCAGGTAAGGTGCTGTGGATGTTCGCTGCTTCCTCCAGTCGCCATATATGTTGTCCGGTCAAAATCGCGCTCCGCGAGGGCCCGCATGTGGGAGCATCGCAGAACGCGGCGGTAAAGCGTATGCCTTCACGGGCTATACGGTCAAAAGCAGGTGTCTGGATCTGCGGTTCACCGTTAGCGCCGGTGTGCGCGTAACTTTGATCGTCTGAAATACAGAACAAGATGTTGGGCCGTTTTGCCACTGGAGCTAACACAAACGCTACGACTGAATAATCGTTGCGCTGGTCAACGATTGCCGGATCCGTGTCGGTTTCAGTTCTGTTGCTATCGGGGTGCGAGACCGCGCCCATGGTTAGGACTAGCAGCAGGCAGACAGTTATTTGTTTCATGGTAATCTTTGGCTAAAACTTCGCGGTGTTTATGGCGGCTCATGGCTTCCGATGAACCGATAATAATTACGGAACAATTTCGATGTGATCCTCCGCGATGTGTATTGCATTACCGTCGCGCAGAGTTGCCCGAACTGTAATGGGCATATTCCAAACCATGTCCGAAACGTTTTTGAATTTCAACTCCAAAACCCCTTTCGTTTCCGCGGGAGGCAAGGTAATTGATTCAGCATTAATCCCGTGTAAGTGATTGGGTAACACCAGTTGGATCACTGCCTTGCCGCTCAATGTTCCTCTATTGAGTCGGACGGGTACGTGTAAAGAACCGTTGTCTTGGACACTTGCCGTTTGAACTTCCGCATCGACAAACATTAGCCGCGGGGCCACCAGGCAGACGATTTGATCAGCCTGTTCCTGAGATGAGTAACTCACGGTATGGCGACTGCCGTCATGATCTGTTACCTCAGCAACCCCCATTACACAGCTTCTGCAAGTTCTCCCCACTTGCATCCACGGAGGTAACTGGATCTGAAACACAAATTCAGTATCTTTCGGGGGCACCACTAATAGGCGTCCCGTGACGCCCTGCAAGTGCCGAGCTTGGGTGTCGGCCAACATGATTTTAAGCGGCCCTTTAAATTCACCTCTATCAATGAAAAACTTTCTCGTATAGCTCGATCCACGGTTCGCATATTCGGAATTATAGATACCCCATACCTTAAACGGTGTGGGTAGACCGACTGCAAGTGTCAGAGTGTCAAAAACCGTTTCGGTATCGCCCGTTGGCTTCCAAATGGCGACTACAGGCGTGTTCGCTTGAGTATTTGGTTCGACCTCCACAGCTGCGGTTCCGATCACCTTCAGTGCGACTCGTTGTATAATCGCTTGGTCATCACACTTAAGTGTCAAATCCACCTCCGACTTGTCCTTGGCTATTTTTAGTCCTTCGGCGGTGACGCCCTTGGGTAATCCCTCTACCGTAAGATCGATAGCTTCCTTGAATTCACCCCGTCGATCGGCCTTGATTTTCAACTTCACTATTTGCTCGCGCAGGATCGTCAGACTGTTCCCTGGCATTGAAAGAGTAAAGGAAGGGGCGTGTTTGACCGGAACATCCACAACTAGCCGATAAGCGTAGTTTTTACCACTGCGACCACCAACGGTATCGGCCACCGTGACGTAGTAATCACCATCTTCCTTAAAGGACATCAGCAAAGAGGAATCCGTATTTCCATTAGTAATATCATCATGTTGTTTAAGTAAATTGCCATCCTTGTCATAAATGGCGATTATCGAATCCAATCGTGAACCAAGTCTTGCCGCACGCAGGTCAAAGAGCAGATTGTCTCCTTGGCTGGCGGAAAACCACCATTTGTCAACTTCATCTGCTTGCAAGATCCGACCATTAAAAACTGCGGGCGTTGCAAGGACGCCTTTAGCCGCCTCTGTGTTCTCGATAAATTCCCTGAGATGACTGATCTCAAAGCTCAGCGACCCTGCATGGTAATCGTGAAAAACAAACGGGTGCTTATAATTCCCGCTGCTCGTATGTGGACTTCCGTCGCCGTGTAGGTGCTGTGGTAGTTTTATTGAAATGGCGTCGTCGGGAACATTCTGCCCTAGCAGTTCCGGTTTAATGGTCGTACCCGCTTGGCCACCAAGTGGAAATGCATGGTCGATCAGCGTTTGATCGGTAATAGTAAGGCGATAAACATAATTCTGCAAACCACCAAACTTAATGTCATGAATTCGAACTTGGTGAACTCCTGACTGATTCGCGACAAACCTTATCCGCGAGTCGTTGCCATAGAAATCTATGTTCTCGGCATGTTGTCGTCCGTTCGGATCACGAATTTCTAGTCTTGAATCCAGCGGTAGTCCCAGTCGTGCTGACATAACTTCACACGTATAAGACTGTCCGGCTACCGCTTGAAATTGCCACACATCTACGTCTTCGCGAGGGAAAATACGACCGTTAATTGTAAGCGGCACTTGCACGTCGACCGGAATTGGATCGCCGTCGAATTCATATTCTACGATTTCTGGCAAATCCCCAACTACAAATTTCATAACGGGGGTGATTCCTTGGCTTGTCGAGACCCGCCAATAGTGAAATCCCAACGGCGCATCTTGTTCAACGGTCAATGTGCCACACGTGTCCTTAGGATAATCCTCTTTTGCCTGAGACGCGGGCATAGGGATCACAGGGCCTTCAAACCAATCCGTTTTTTGCAGTGACGTGATTTGAGCTGGTCCTTTAACTCCGACTCCCAACATCTCAAAATCAGCCTCGGCAAATAGGTAATAACCTCCGACACGAAAATCTATGGTACTTCCTCGTTGCCCACCTGCTGGAAAGATATACGCCACACCTGGTGGTTCGGCCAGCAGCGTTGTTTCCACGGCAACACCAACTACCAGCATTATTACAGTTAGTGATCGTAAGCTGAGCATTGCTTCAGTTTCATTTTTGGGTAGAGGGTTAAAATAGTCCTGGGATTACTTTTCCATCACCAGGCACGATAGGAATTGGGCGACCGTCGGGCGTGTAAAATACCTGTTCTTGACTAATTCCTAAGCCGCGATAGATAGTTGCCATCAGATCTGCCGGACCATAAGGCGTGGTTGCCGGTCGCTCCGCTCGTTCATCGGAGGCGCCGATTATTCGGCCGCCCTGAATACCGCCACCGGCTAGGGCGATTGTTGTACTGGGACCCCAATGGTCCCTTCCAGCATCTTTGTTAATCCGAGGAGTACGACCAAATTCCCCGGTGACCAACACCATCGTGGAGTCCAGCATTCCTTGGTTGTCCAGATCTCCCAAGAGGCCGGACATCGCGCCGTCGAGTTGCGGCAGCAGTTCATTGCGCAGGACATGGAAGTTGTTGTAATGTGTATCCCAATCAATATGATCTATGAGAACACATCGTACTCCGGCTTGAACCAGACGTCTGGCCATCAGGCAAGATTGGCCCAAGGAGTTTCTGCCATACTGATCTCGCAATTGTGATGTTTCCTGCTCAATATCAAACGCGTGTTTTGTGGCTGCGGACGTCATCAGATCAAATGCTTTTTGTTGAAATGTATTCATCGACTTTGCATTTTGGTTGGCTTGAGTTTCCACAGATCCTTGATACCGATTGATGCGCTGCAGCAGCGACCGACGATTGTCTAAGCGATTGGAAGCAACTGTAACCGGTGGCACTAAATCGGGCACTTTGAAATCAGGCGCATTAGGGTCAGCGGCAACGACAAATGGAGCCGATGTGGGGCCGAGGAAACTGGATCCAGCACTGTTATGCATTTTGGGCAAACAGACATAAGGTGGAACGGAACCTCGTGGACCCTGCTCTTTAGAAATAATAGATCCTAGGCATGGTTTTTGATTATTGGGTTTAAGGCCACCATTAAAACCCGCTGCCGGCTTGTAGCCGGTCAACATCGCATGATCAGCACTGCCATGGTTTGAGTCACCGTGACCAAAGGACCGTACCAACGAAAATTTGTCCTGGTGTTTGGCTATCTGCGGTAAGTGTTCAGAAATCTGAATCCCAGGCACGGCTGTCGAAATGGGAGAAAATTCACCTCTAAATTCCGTGGGCGCCTCGGGTTTCATGTCCCAAGTATCAATCGTCGACAAACCACCCTGCAGGAATACGACGATCAGTGATACATCTTTGATTGCGCGATTCTGATTATGCCCCAAAGCTTGGTTTTGCAACAACTGTGGTAATGAGACTCCCATCCCAAATGCGCCTGCAGCTCCCAACTGCAGGAAATTACGACGTTTTATCCCATCACAAAACCGACTTGGATTGTTCATTGGATAGTCCTTTATTTCAATCACATCGCCTAGTGAATTGCATTAGTGGTTAAACAAGAATTCTAGCGAATTTAACATGCTCCAGGCAATGTCTTCTAAGCTTTCTCGCCTATTACTACCTTGCTCGATATATTGAACCGCTGTCGAGATTTCCTGTTTATCTCCATAGCGATTAAAAAATGTTAAATACAATCGTTGAATCGCTATTTCATTATCTTCATATGTACTTGCAATTTGTCGGATCGTTCCCGCCTCATGGGATAATTTGCTTTCGATTCCTGGTGAATTCAGGATGTGTAACACTTGACCTACCGTTGGTTCAGATATTCTTTCACACTCGCAAGCCGTCGCTCGCACGGGACGACCAAACGTCTCTAAAAAGTAATGCGGTACTGAACTATCCCACAAATCTATAGCGCGGCTTCCAACCGGTACGCCTTGAAACTTTTCAGCTACGCCGGTCGTTTGGCAGATGGCATCGAGCATGACTTCCGCCTCGAGTTGTTTGAACAGAAAGCGAGAATGGTTTTGTTCATCTCGCTCGTTTGTCTCATTAACTGCTGAACTTCGTTGGTAGGCATCCGTCTGAATGATTAGTTTCAGTAACTTACGAAAATCAAATCCCGCGTCGACGAAAGCTTTCGTAAGACCCCCCAGTAATTCTGGATTCGTTGGTGGGTTCGTCAATCGCACGTCATCAACTGGTTCAATGATGCCACGCCCCATTAAATGCGCCCAGGTTCGGTTTGCAATATTACTAGCAAACCACGGATTCTCGGGAGCCGTTAGCCAGTTTGCAAGCATGTCACGGCGATCGTTCGGTGGATTCGCTGTTGGCATTTGAGTGCCTAACGCAAAGGCCTGAATCACTTCGCCGGTACGCGGGTGTTTAGTAACTGGATTGCCCTGTGCGATTAACATCTCACCCCGCAAGGACTTCTTGTAGCGAACCTGTGCAAAGAAAGCACGCATGCCAAAAAAGTCTGTTTGCCCCCAACGATCAAATGGGTGATGATGACATTCTGCGCATTCAATCCTGATGCCTAACATCACTTGACTCATGGTGCTAGCCATTCGATTGGGTGACTTGACTGCTTTGTAGAAAAAACCAGCCGGCGCATCGACTAGGGGACCGGACGTGGTAATCAATTCACGCGCGAATTTATCCATCGGCTTATGCTGCCGAAAGCTCTCTTTAATCCAGCTATAGTATTGGTAAGCGTTTTCATGCCCAAGAGTTTGCCGATCCACTCTTAGTAAATCCGACCACTTTAAAGCCCAGTACGAGTTGAATTCAGGACTTTCCAATCGCTCATCGACTAGTTTATCTCGTTTGTCCGGATCCTGATCGGATAAAAACAAGGCGGTTTGATCCGCAGAAGGAACTGTTCCCGTCAAATCGATAAAGACGCGTCGTAAAAACTGTTCGTCTGTGCATGCTGCGGATGCAATGATATTCAACTTGCGCAATTGACGATAAATAGATTGGTCTATCTCGTTGGAATTTGCTACCTCCGGATATTCGCGAATTGGCTTGCCCTCAGGAATAAAAATCCTAAATACGTCCACGCGACCCATATAGGTCGCCATCACAGCCACCACACCTGGTTTTTGTCCAACGGTGACTTGACCGTCAGCATTCACACGGGCCTGTGAAGATGCGTTGGATTGAAACTGGGACAATTCGGTCACGTCCACCTGTTCCCCATTTGACAAATTTGCCATGACCCGCAACTGTTGTGTTTCCCCCATCCGTAGTATCCGTTGCTCCGGAGTTAACGCGATGGAAGCCACTGTCGCATCATCGATGTTTTCCCAGGGAAATCCGGAGGCGATCCACTCCGTGATCTTTCTATACTCAGCACGGTTAGGCGGGATAAGCACGCCTCCACCATGCGGCAGGTCACCGCTCATTTTTTGCACTAATAGACTTTTGTACGGAGACGCTGGAAAGATTCTGCGTCCACGCGCCTCCATCGTAATGGCGCGATAATCCGCCAACGGGTCAAAACCAAAAACGGATAACTTAAATCCATTCTGGCCTTCCGCTTTGCCATGACAACCCGATGCGTTACAACGATACCGGCTCAAAATCGGAATAATATCGTTGGTAAAACTCAACGGACGATGAATCTGCGAATCCGTTACAGATATCGGTATCTTGACCGACTTGCCTTTATGCCTAGCCGTGATGGTGCTTGTTCCATCCTCTGTCCCATGGACAATTCCTGCGACTGAAATTTCCACCCCTGCCGCAGATCGACTGTACTTGGTTTGATGAGTTAAATCCTGTGCTCGCCCAGTTGCATCGAATCCGGTAATTAACAACTGCAACGAACTGTCTTTGCCCCGTAATGCCACATCGGGTGGAGATGCTTCTATGCGTACA
>JABHUV010000188.1 GCA_018658605.1 Planctomycetaceae bacterium
AGAACGCTAAGGCCTGCGGGGGATTGTAACGCACTAACGTCTGTTCCTAGTAATTCCGTCAATTTTCGATTTACGCGAATCATGCGTGGTTCCGTCACCGACGTCGGTGATACGAGTGAATAGAACTCACTCGGCAACCGAGCATAACTGTTATCAAATTCAAATGGCATGGGGCGGTTATTCGTGATCAGATTTTTGCCGCGCTGACGGCGGGATGCGACTCATTAGAATCTATTGTCGCCGACCTGTGTAATTCTTAACTGAAAAACAGCGAAACCTCCACGAATGTCCCAAGTAAGTTATACTGTTGTTCTCCACCGTTTTACACGTTAATGAAGATACTAGGACAGGCAAACATGTCACCCATCATTCGCACAATATGCATCGCATTGCTGGCAGCAACTCTTTCCTGTAATTCCCTGCAAGCAGAGATCGTCAAATCCACCCTCATGGTGGCGATGCGTGATGGAATCAACTTATCAACGGATATCTATCGCGACTCTTCCGCTAATCGGCAACCGGTCATATTGGTCCGTACACCATATAACAAGGCTGGCCTCGAGAACATATCGCCGCAGTTTACCAAAGCTGGTTACATTCTAGTCGTTCAGGATTGCAGAGGGAGATTTGAATCGGATGGAATCTTCATCGCGTATAACAATGAAGGGCAAGACGGCTTCGACACGATCGAATGGATTACAAAACAATCATGGAACAATGGCAAGGTCGGAATGTGGGGAGCGTCTTACTTCGGCGCAACCCAATGGCAAGCCGCTGCCGAGAGACCCGCTGGCCTGAAAGCTATTACCCCTACGGCCACGTGGACTGAGTTCTACGGCAACATCTATCAAGGCGGCGCTGTTCGCTTGTCAATGCTAACAACTTGGGCCGCACGGATGAGCCAACCATCTGGACAACAATTGCCCACCGATTGGTCGCGTATATTCAAGACGCTTCCTTTGAGCGAGGTCGACGATGAAATCGGTTGGTCCATACCATGGTTCGAAAACATGCTGACCCATCCCAAGCCAAATGGATTCTGGCACCGACTTGCCTTGTCTAAAGACGTGGTCAAACTTGACCTTGCTGTTCAACATACCGTCGGTTACTACGACTTTTTTTCTCGCGAAGCGGTACGCAGTTTCAACTTGATGTATCAACAGGCCGCCCACAAACATGTGCGCAATAAACAACAACTGATACTCGGGCCGTGGGACCACGGTAGCATCGGCCGTTCCAAAGTCGGGGATTGGGATTTTGGCGAAACCGCAATCTGGGATCGTACTGCCTCAAATATTCAATGGCTGGACCGATACCTAAAACCAAATGATTCACGCATCCGAGATAAATGGTCTCCTGTGCGTTATTTTTCTATGGGGGACAATCAATGGTTTAATGCAAATACATGGCCCCCTACAAATACGGTGGATCGGCCCTTCTTCCTACACTCAAACGGCGATGCAAACACCGACTCGAGCAGCGGTACAATAAGCACAAAACGTCCCGCCAAAAACCAAGACGCCGACAGTTTCATCTCTGACCCAGCTAACCCAACCCCCGCTTATCCCACAAATGACACCCGTGCCATTGATGGCGTGAGTTGGGGCCCCGTTGACCAACGCACGATTGGGAGTCGAGATGATGTTCTAGTTTATTCCAGCGGCATACTCAACAAACCGATACGCTTTGCCGGAAATCCCTCTGCAAAACTATTTGTGTCGGCAACTACCTCCGACGCTGACTGGGTTGTGAAACTAGTGGATGTCCACCCCGATGGGTTCGCCCAAAACATTGCTGTGGGTATATTACGGGGACGATTCCGTGAGTCCTTAATGCAAGCCAAATTACTTGAACCGGGTAGGGTATACCAGATCGAAATCGATCTCGGCCCCGTCGCCGCGACAATTGAAGAGGGCCACGAGTTTCGAGTCGATATTTCTGGAGCCCATTTCCCTCTGTTTGATCGAAATCCTAACACCGGCAGGGGGCCTTATGATGGTTCATCGATCAAATCCACCGAACGAGTTTATCACACGCGATCGATGCCGTCCGCAATTGTACTGCCCATTATTGAATAGCTCACCAACACTTAACTCACTGAACGGACATCACTATGACTCATGTATTACGGATTGGCGCTGTCGTTGGCATCCTTTTGGTTGCATTTTTACAACGCAGCGCCCGCGGGACTGACAATTGGACAAAACACGTCGTTATGGAGCTGGGTCATTGCAATACCGCAGTGGCGATCGACGCAAACGGTGACGCTCTTCTCGATGTTATCGCTAGCTTTAATGGCACAGTAAGCTTATTCATCGCGCCCACGTGGCAGCAGCAACACGTCATACACCGATTCGCCGAAGGAAATAAGTCTTGTATACACAGTGAAGTACTCGATGTTGACGGAGACGGCGACCTAGACTGGGCGGGAACCATAGCAAATCAACATCCGTTCTGGCTAGAAAACCCAGGTCCTAAACACATAAAACAGGGGATGTGGGTACCCCGTATTATTGATTCTGTCATTACCGGCATACATTGCATTGTGAAATCGGACATCAATAACGATGGGCAACCTAATCTGATCATCAACAACTTTCAACCTGAAGAAGGACTGCGAGATTCCATAGCCTGGTATAGCATTCCTAAAAATCCACGCCGCGCAACGCAATGGGACCGTCACATCTTTGCTGATGGCGATGCACGAGGTGGCAGCCATTACATGGGAGCCGGTGATATCAATGGCGATGGCTGGAAAGAAATTGCTGCAGGCGCTAAGGGAGCACCCTTTGCTGACGGAAACTGGTTTGCCTTTTGGAAAAATCCAGGAAAGGGTCGGGTCGAGCAAGCGTGGAAAAAAGTGGTGTTAGCTGAAAATCAACAGGCAGCCACGAATATCCTACCGGCTGACGTCAACGGGGATGGCAAGATTGATTGGGTTGCCACCCGTGGACACGGCGTCGGCGTAATTTGGTTTAAAAACCCAAGTTGGGAAATTCACGTGATCGATGCAACCATTCGCCAACCACATAGTTTAACTGTCGCCGACTTCGATCATGATGGCGATATCGACGCTGCCAGTTGTGGCTATGAAAGTAAACGTGTAATGCTGTATCTAAACGACTCACGGGGGAATTTTAAACTCCACGAACTCGATGGTAATCAGGAAAGTTATGACCTGCGTAACGTCGATATGGACGGCGACGGAGATCTCGATTTATTAAACGCCGGACGTGCTTCAAAAAACGTTAGCTGGTATGAAAATCCTTTGAAATGAGTCCGGCAAAGGATATCAACATTTCCCAACATGGCAATGGCTAGCGTGTTCTTGCTATTTACTGCTATTACGTGGTTTGTACTCCGCGCCCGTCAGGCTCGTTAAAACCGAATTTTGCCAAGTGCGTAGTTGCTCTAACATGCCGCGTACCACTTCAGGATTTTCCGTCGAAATGTCCTTTTCTTCAGCAACGTCATCCGGCACTTTAAACAACTGCACCTTGAGCGATGCACCGTTACCCGCTACGACCAACTTATAGTGATCTGCCAATACCACACGGCTACCATCAAAGTCACTCGTTACAATCTTGGGGTGCTTGAAATTTGTAAACGTTCGTGTGTAGACATTCCCCATCATCTTTACCAACGGCGTCGTACCAATTTGTAGCGGCCTCGCAATCCAAGGCTCGCGTTGCTTGTTCTGACCAACATTGTATTGCCAAAAGAAGATCGGAGCAGGACGATGTCTCAATGATCCGTCAAAAACACCAGTCAACGACAGCCCGTCAAGTTCGCGCGGCGGTAAATCAATTCCAACCAACTCACACAGCGTTGGCAATATATCGCTTGTCACGCTATTCAACTGTGAAACCAATGGCGTTTTGATCCGCGCCGGCCACTCAATCACTCCTGGTACTCGAATCCCACCATCGTACATCTGGGACTTGCGACCTCTTAACGGCGAAGTAACGATTCCGTCACCGGGCGTCCCATTGTCACCACAATACCAGAGCAGGGTATCATCTCGCAATTTATTAGTATTCAGGAACTCTCGTAGTTGCCCTATCGAACGGTCCATCGCAGTAATCTCCGCATACCGTTCTCGTAAAATATCCCCCAGCGGCCTTGTTGTCGGTCGGCCCGTCTCATTGGACGTCAACCGAAACTTCTTATCGTTGTACTTCTCGGGTAGATCATCGTATAATTCGAGATCTTTCGGTAAACCGCTATACGGTTCGTGGGGCGAGCCGTACCAGATCACCACGAAGAACGGTTTATCGTTACGTTTCGCCTTGGTTATGAATTTTGATGCGGCGGCTACGAGAATCTCCGAACTTTCACCTTCGATTCTTTTGGGTGCGGAGCCATTGGCAGACAAGACTGGATTGAGCTCAAAGAAATTATCATGCGACAACCATTCGTCAAATCCCATTTTCCCTGGGTTCGTCGGCGAGTCACTCTTTACCGGTCCCACATGCCACTTGCCAAAATGCCCACAAACATATCCTTTGGTTTTCAACAATTGAGCAATGGTGATTTCTTCCGGGCGTAACGAAAAGTTTGGCGTAAAGGTACCGTATCGGTTTGGGTGTCGCCCCGTGAGGACACTGCCGCGAGTGGGACTACACGTCGGATGCGCTGCGTAAAACCTTTCAAACCGCAGTCCAATTGCCGCCATCTCATCAAGCACTGGCGTCCTCAAATGCGGGTGACCGTTATAGCCCACCTCATCCCAACCATGGTCATCTCCCATCAGTAACACAATATTGGGTAGCTCTGCTGCCGGTGCCTGCGGTACGGCAATTCCACCAAGTAGCAATACAAGTAGAAATTGAGTGGCAATTGGTTTCATTGTCTGCTTCTCTCCAATATCGTCTCTACCGAGTGCGCTGATCCCTGATTTTATACCAATATGCTCTTCTGTTTTGAACCCACAAGAAACTATTTCTCATGTTGATGATACAATGCATGAAATAATGTTTATTCTTTAAATCATTCGGGACACAGCTAGATGAAGTTATTCTATTTTCGATCGTTAGTCATATTTGGCTTACTTATACCTTATACGCTTCAAGCGACTGCTAGTGCTGCTGCACAAGTTCATCCAAATATAGTCATTGTCATTGCGGACGATCAAACATGGTCAGATGCTGGCTGCTACGGAAACAGTGACGTGAACACACCCCACATAGACCAACTAGCCAAAGAAGGGTTGAAGTTCAACCTCGCATTCACCGCTACGGCGATGTGCTCGCCCACTCGGCAACAGCTCTACACTGGGTTATTCCCCGTCCGCAGCGGCGCATACCCCAACCATAGCCAAGTCCGCAAAGGCACTCTGAGCTTCGTGCATTACTTTAAAGAAGCCGGTTATCGCGTCGGACTTTGCGGCAAGAGGCATATCGGTCCCGCTGATAGCTTTCCCTTCACGACCGTTCCCAAGGACAAACTGGCAGCATTTATTGCTGAGCCAAAACCATTTCTGTTGGTATATGCATCCAACAGTCCGCACCGCCCGTGGACCGCAGGCGACGCTTCGCAATACGACCCTCAAAGCTTCACGCTGCCGCCCTATATGTACGATAACCAGCAGACACGCACTGTTCTTGCCGAGTACTATGCAGAAATTACCGACTTTGATCGCGAACTAGCAACGGTCGATCAGGCCGTTTCCCTGACCAACAAAAAAGGCAATACCATCTTCATCTACACCAGCGAGCAAGGCGCCCAATTTCCCTACGGAAAATGGACTTGCTACGATATCGGCTTGCACGTTGGATTCATCATGCGTTGGCCAAATCACATCGCAGCCAACACGCAAACAGATGCCCTTGTCCAGTATGTCGATGTCGTTCCGACCTTACTCGAACTATGTGGTATTCAAATACCAGCCAATCTTGACGGACGCAGTTTTGCGAACGTCGCGTTGGGTCGCAAAGACCACCACCAACGCTACGTGTTCGGCGCACATACCACACGCGGCATCATTCAGGGAAGTGTGTCCTACCCGATTCGTTCAGTCCGCACTCGGCAATTCAAACTCATTCTTAATCTAAACCATACGGTCGCATTTCAAAACATTGTGACGCGAGGTGATGGCAACCCCGCGTGGTCAAGTTGGGTAACAGCGGCTAAGACTGACCCAGTCGCTAAGGGACTAGTTAACGGGTACATGCGTCGTCCAGCCGTCGAGTTTTATGACATTGTCGCCGACCCGTTGGAGCGAACTAACCTAGCCGAACTGCCGCAACACCAAAAAGAAATCTCGCGACTATCCAAGGTCCTCAAATCATGGATGCGACAACAAGGTGACCAGGGCCATGCCACAGAGATGTTAGTAAAAGCGCACAAGAGTGTCGCTGGTGAACACTGAGGCCGAGCTTCACATTCCTAGTCCACGTGTACTGTCGACATCGATACCGCCCACGGGAGTTGTTATAATATGCACATGCACAACACGCACCACCCACTACCGTTAATCGCAATTGCCACACTCCTTTACGCAATTATGCCCATCGGATTTGTCCACGCACAAACCGCCAACGACGATTCAGCGATTCTTACTCTGAACGAACTGAAACTCAGCGGCGCAGAGCGATCAAACTACGTAACCCAAAGTTTGCCATCTGGTACCACAAAAGCCCCCAAACCCAATCTCGCAGAATTCCGCAGGTCCATCCAACCGATCCTCAAATCTTCTTGCGTCGACTGCCACGGCCCAGACACCCAAGAAGGCAACATCCGCCTCGACACGCTCGATCCGAATATGCAGCGCGGATCAGACGTGAAATGGTGGATCGAAGTCCTCGGCGTCATTAACAACGGTGAAATGCCACCCGCAGATGCAGATGCACTTAGCAACTCAGATCGTAGCCAACTCGTGCAATGGTTTTCCAAGGAACTGCAGATAGCCTCACAAGTACGTCGCGCTGAACAAGGTCATTCGTCCTTTCGCCGACTCACTCGCTACGAATATAACTACGCTCTCCAAGACCTGCTCGGAATACCCTATAACCTAGCCAAAGATTTACCTCCCGAAGCAAACACGGACGACGGCTTCCAGAACAGCTCTGAGATGTTGCACATGTCTATTTCGCAACTGGAGACGTACCGTGAAATAGCTTTGACCGCGATTACTCGCGCAGTTGCACTCGATCCACAGCCGGACATGCTTCAATGGAATATTCCAATGCAAGCGGCGGCGGCTAGGCATTGGCCTGATCAAGACCAGCAAATAGCCGCGCTGGCGGAACAACTCAAGAAAGACGGGGACAAACAGAAACACCAAACAGAACTCGACAAACTAATCAACAAATTCAGTCAATCTCACAACAATACGTATTATCGAGATTTACAATCCGGCAGAACCGTCCGTTCCTCTTGGCAATATTACGGCGCTAAATACGCGCACGCAGCTACCACGGCTCCAACCCACATCCCCGCCAAAGCAACCCACGTTGCCATCATCCCGCGGGGACAATTCCTGATCATCGAACTGGGAAACCAAATCCCCCCAGAAGGGACGCTGCGGGTACGCGTCCGCGCGTCACAGACCCAGCAAACTTCCCCCACACCGCCAAGCCTCAGACTCGAATTCGGCTGGCGGGCAAGTAACGATAGCCGCGCCCTAATTCGGCTCAGCGAACATGATTTAGAAATTACCGCCAAGTCAGAAAACCCGCAGTTTTATCAGTGGGAAATACCGCTAGGAAACATATACCCACGTAACTCCGTACGAACGACCGCCAAGATGGGCGCAACGCCTAACCCGTCCGAGTACATTCGTCTATTAAACAGTTCTATCTCTCAGGGAAACATTCAAGTCGATCATATCGAAATAACCGGCCCAATCCACAACCAGTGGCCTCCACAATCACACAGCCGAATTTTTATCGACAGCCCGAACCGGTCAGACGAACTACTGTATGCAAAAGAAGTCCTAGAACATTTCATGCCGCGGGCTTGGCGCCGCGGGGTAAGCAGTACGGAAGTCAAACAAAAGCTGACGTTGTTCGACAGCATGCGACCCGAGTTTGACAATTTCGAACAAGCCATGGTGGAAGTACTCGCCACAGTTCTCGCTTCACCCAACTTCCTGTATGTCGCCCGCGCTACCAGTCTGCAACACAAACAAACAACCACCAGATTGCAACTTACCGATTATGAGTTGGCCACCCGACTGTCGCTATTTATTTGGTGCTCTACTCCAGATCAAGAATTACTTGATTTGGCTCGGCAGCAACGCCTACACGAACCCAACCTGTTCGCACAACAAGTCCAGCGAATGCTTGCGGATCCCAAATCCCAACGACTCGCCCAACAGTTCGTCCAGCAGTGGCTCGACCTACAGTTGCTCGAATTCCTGCAAGTCGACCGTAAAGCTCACCCGCGATTTGACTCGGAGCTTAAACTCGCCATGCAGCAAGAACCTATCATGTTCTTTTCTGAGATTCTCAAGAATAACCACTCCTTGCTGGATTTCATACATGCAGATTATGCGTTGCTTAACGAGCGCCTCGCCCAACATTACGGTATCGCTGACGTATTCGGCAACGAGATGCGGCGAATAACTCTCAATAGCGATCACCAACGCGGAGGATTGCTAACCCAAGCGGGTTTGTTGGCGATGAATTCCGATGGCGTCGACTCACACCCACTCAAACGAGGGATTTGGCTGCTTGAAAGTTTACTACACGACCCACCGCCACCACCGCCACCCGCGGTTCCTGAAATTGATTTAGCTGACCCGAAGATCGCTGAGATGACGTTGAAGCAGCGTATTGAAAATCATCGCCAACATGCGGCCTGCCGATCTTGCCATGCGAAAATAGATCCATGGGGAATCGCCTTTGAAAACTATGATGCCATCGGCCAATGGCGCAGCACTATCGCCAATGAAACAGTGGATGCGTCCAGTTTATTGTTCAATAACTACGAAATTAACGGCATGGATGGTCTTAAACGATATTTATTGGCCGAGCGTCAGGATCAGTTTACACGCGCATTGACCTACAAACTTGCGACCTTTTCACTTGGGCGACCATTGACATTTGCAGATCGCTCAAGCATCGATCAAATTGCTGCCGATGTACGTAAACAGGGAGACGGTTTGGGAACCTTGATAACTTTGATTTGCAAAAGTGAGCTTTTTCATTCAAAATAGGATCAGGCTGGCACGGTATTTCAGTAAACAGTAACCTTACACGACGAACATCACACTCATAGCACAAATGGTATTTACCATGGATCCAACAATTTCGAAAGCTACGCCATCGACAACCTATCCTGCTCTCAGCCAGCCAATTTCCGCGTTGGACCGGCGCCGTTTTTTACGCGGAACGGGACTGGCCTTGGCGCTACCATTGCTCGAGTCTGCCACAGTTCTCGCTAAACCGTCGACGCAAGCCGACACGCCTAAACGCCTTGCCTGTATTTACTTCCCTGACGGCGTACCAATGCCGTTACCTCAAGACCCGGCGTATAAAGAATGGCTCTGGTTTCCACACGGCAACGGAAAAGAGTATAAGTTCACCAAATGTCTGGAAGTGTTACAACCTCTTCGCAACGAACTTTCAATTCTATCCGGCTTTTCACACCCATCCGCCCGCAGCATCCATGGCCATTCCAATGCCGATCAATTTTTAACCGGAGCGGCAACCGGTGGTGACGGTGACTACAAAAATACAATATCGTTGGATCAACTCTATGCAGCCCACGTCGGTGACCAAACTCGACATTCATCGTTAGTAATGTCAACCGATGGAGGAACGGGCACTCCCCGCGGCGCGCACACTTTATCGTTCAATCGTGCCGGTCGCGCGATCCCTGCGGAGCACCGACCAAAACGCATTTTCGACATGCTGTTCGTAAAACGCGATGGTAATGCAGCGCGTCGGTTAGCGCTGAGTCAGAGCGCACTTGATGACCTGTTAGCAGACGCTAAATCGTTGCGGCTTACTTTATCGGCCAACGATCAAGAGAGACTAGATGAATATCTACACTCCGTTCGTGACGCGGAGTTGAAAATTGCCAAAGCTAAAAGCTGGTTGAACACGCCGTTGCCAAAAGTTACGGCAGACGGCTTGGAGCTGTCGAGTTACATGGACGCGCCTCGTGACTACCTGCAGACGATGTTCGATTTGATTTATCTTGCATTCAAGACAGACTCCACGAGGACGGCAACCTATCAGTTGGGCCGCGAGAATGGGGTGGGGCAGAGTGACCATTTGGCTCGAGCAATTGGCCTGAATCTATCTCACGGGTTATCTCACGACACAACAAAACCTGGAGGCTGGAAGAACTTCGGTATTTACTGCAGCTTCTTGGCTGAAGAGTTTGGGCGGTTTGCGACACGATTGCGAGACACACCAGAACCGGCCGGTCCAGGAACAATGTTGGATAATTCGCTGTTGCTATTCGGCTCGGCATCTAGTGCGTTTCATCTTTCTCGCAATTATCCGCTTGTGCTCGCTGGGGGTAAAAACATGGGGTTCAAGCATGGCCAATACATTAACCACGCAGGCGCAAACCCTCAAGGTGGACCATGGAATGGGGGCCGGGAACCTTGGCAGCAGGAAATTACACACGACGATATCCCATTATCCAATCTGTTTGTGACGATGCTACAGCAATTAGGAGTTGAAACTAATACGTTTGCAGACAGTACGGGAACGGTTAACGCCTTGGTTTAGTCGATTGGCATGTATTCTGATCCATAACTGTTCAGCAGCACATATGGTTAACCTATAATTATTCCAACACACATTACCACTCAATTTCAAACCTTCTGGACGCTTAACGTATGAGCAGGCAACCTCAAAATGGTTCGCACGTCAGCAGGCGTCAAGCCTTAGTGACGGCTGGCGCTGCGGGATTAACCGGCTTAACGCTGACCGATCTTTTACGAGAAGAGGCGCGTGCTACCGGTCGCGGCGGATCTAGCAAGCAGGCCAAGTCGGTAATCCTGTTATGGATGCGAGGCGGACCGTCGCAGCATGAAACTTGGGATCCAAAACCCGATGCACCCGTCGAATTTCGCGGGGCGTTTGGATCGCGATCCACATCAGTTCCAGGAACGCAGATTGTCGACATGCTGCCTCAGTGCGCCGCAATCCAACACAAGTGGTCGATCATCCGCAGCTTGCATCACAGCAACGCCGGACACTCGGCAGGTGATCAAATTGTGTTTACCGGCTATCCACCGGGGTCAGATCCAAATATTAATGTACATCCAAGTTGTGGCGCCATTACCTCCGAGCAACTGGGACATTTAAATCCCCAATTACCCGCGTATGTAATGATTCCGCGGCAAGTCCCTGGAACCGATTCGGCCTATCTTGGAGCGGCCCATAAGCCGTTTGAGACATTGGCAGACCCCGCGACAAAGGGAGCGTTCAAGTTACAGAACTTCACACTTCAAGAGACGATTAGCAATAAACGGTTTGCAGATCGCAAGGGTCTGCTACGAGAGTTTGACAGATTCAAGTCTGAGATGGATAGTAGTGGGCAAATGGAATCGTTAGGAACGTTTCAGCAGAAAGCGTATTCTATTTTAGCGAGTGATCGAGCTCGGGCTGCATTTGACATTGACGCGGAGCCGACGGAAGTGCGAGAGCGCTATGGGTTCGTAGAAACTTATAATCCGATGGACCCACGCAGGTGCAGTGCAAGTCCTTTTAATCAGCGGTTCTTGTTAGCTCGCCGACTTGTAGAAGCAGGGGTGCGACTGGTGACGGTTGATTGCCGCTGGTGGGACACCCATGTGCAGGGCATCGATTCGATGAAAAACGGTTTTTTGCCGCGGTGGGACCAGGCGTATCCGGCTCTCATCAATGACTTGCAAGAACGGGGGATGCTAGACACGACTATGGTGTTAGCATGGGGCGAGTTTGGCAGGACGCCACGAGTAAACAAAGACAATGGCCGTGATCATTATCCCAACGTTTTCAGCGCAGCGATCACAGGTGGTGCAGTGCAGGGTGGGCGTGTCGTGGGTTCCTCGGATGCTAAAGGGGCATTCCCTAAAGACCGTCCCGTGACTCCTCAAGATGTTTTGGCCACAGTCTACGATCACTTGGGGATCGACACCCATCGTCACTATCTAGACCATTCGGGTCGTCCCGTCCAAACCCTACCGTTTGGTGAACCGATTGCCGAGTTACTGTAGGATAACGCCTCGAAAATTCCCGTGCAGTTCCTATTTAACCACCTTATCATTATCCGCCGCTCGAACTTCCTCTAACGTCTCCTTCATCGAAAGCACGCGTTTCAGGTGAATGGCCGCGAGATTGGTCTTCTCCGAGGGATCTTCAGCTATGTTATAGAGCTCATACCGCTGTTTGTTGTTGGATTCCACAAGCTTCCAGTCACCGACCCGAAGTGAGCAAGCTCGCCAGTTTGGCCCGGCAATATAGATAGGTCGCGCTGCGATTTCCGTTCCTGTGGTTAACAACTTCGAAAGATCGGTACCGTCCCACGCCAAATCGCGATCCGCTGGAAAACCGGCTAGTTTACAGAACGTTGGCATCCAGTCGGCAATATAGACTGGCGTGGCATTCTTTCCGGCAGCGACTTTACCCGGCCATGAAACCACCGTGGGAACGCGGGTGCCACCTTCGTAGATACTGCCTTTTTGATCGCGGAGTGGTTTATTGCTGGCGGTTAGTTTACCGGGGAGCGAGTCGTCGAGAGGGTACTTGAGATCCTTATTTGAGGACCAACTGCCTCCATTGTCGCTGGTAAAGACAACCAATGTATTGCGCCGCAGATCATAGTCACGCAGAGCTTGCAGAATTCGACCGACGCTGTGATCAAGGTGCATTATGCAGGCCGCATATTGGCGTGCCATTGGTTCGGTAATGATTGCAGGGACTTCGTCGAGCCAATCTTTTGTTTCGTTTACCGGTAAGTGGACCGCGGTGAAGGGTACATACAGAAAAAAAGGTTTACTGCCCCGTTCTGAGTTGCCAGCGATCCAGGAAACAGCTTCGTTAGTAAGTAAGTCGGTAACGTGCCCTTCCTCTTCGATGAGCGATTCGTTGCGATGCCACGTGGTCGTGTAGGGGCCTTTTTTGTAGCGGTGAGCAAACGAGGTGATGCCGCCGGCAAGTGAACCGTAACTGTGATCGAAACCGAAGTGATTGGGACCCCATTTAGGGAGTGACCCAAGATGCCATTTTCCGGTGAGGCAGGTTTCATAGCCTTGAGATTTAAGGGCGCGCGCTAGGGTGACCGTGTCAAGTGGAAGTGCGAGAGTGTTCGTGGGCGAAGTGATTCCGAAGCGACTCCAACAGCGACCTGTCAGGAGTGCAGTGCGAGTGGGTGAGCAGACCGGCGCGACGTAGTGTTGAGTGAGTTCGAGGGACTTAGCGGCCAGTTGTTCGAGGTTTGGGGTGGGTGCGTTTCCCTGGTGGTCATTAAAGGCAACATCGGCCCAACCAAGGTCATCGGCCATGATAAAGACGATGTTCGGCGGCGCGGCTTGTGCGGTTACCGCGGTTGCGAGTATCAACACACAGCAGGATCGTAATATTTTATTAAGCATCACTGGTCTCCATTTGTATTGATTAGTGTTTTACGTGGTTCCTGTTTACCGTAAATCGGAACACAACCCGACACTACACTGATTATAACATTAACGGTCATGCTATTTAATTGGCGCGTAGCACATGGTACCCCACTCTTTGTACGCACCGTAGCGCACGTATACTAACATCGACGCACGCACGATATGGTCTAACATTTCCGTGCACAATGCCACCGAATCTCTGTTCTCGCCACTATTGTACGTCGCCGCGCCATGTATTAACTGACACCTCTGTAAATATATTCGCCTCACCAATTGATCCAGGATGCTCGTCCAGTTTTGCTCTAAATACCACGTGTGCGAACTGTACAAATCTTTTCGCGATTGCCTAGCAGCTAACTCCGTAGGATCTCGCCAAAAATAATTACTCAAAAACTGGTTGTTGAAAATCGTCTCCACCTGTTCCCGATTATCCAACAGCACCTGCTTAAACAACTCGTCGGCGTCCAATTTCACAATCTTTCCGTTGAACTCCCGCCACGAGGCGATATCTTTTTTGGGAATATTCTCGTCCTCGTTCCACTGACCATATAACGCATTGAACGCTATCCACTGATAAACCAACGCCTTGTCAACATCCTTAACTTCGCCAGTCTCAGCAGACACTAACTTTTCAACCTCAGCTAGCCAGCTGCACGCGCGATGAAAACGAATCGCTGTATGACTACCGGCAGGATACGTCTTGCTTAACAATTCCTTGTGCGGTTTCCAATCGCGACGCAAATCCCGAACCGTACACGTTTCATAACCCATCATGATACAAATTCCTTCAACCGCCGCATGGATTTGCTATCTATCGTTCGCTACGCACCCGTTTCTGTGGCCGTTAGCGACTACCGATCACCCTTAAAATTAATCTGGCCTTTGCCCTCGCTAATATCCCGCCGGATACCGTTGACTAGGAAAGGGCAACCATACAATTTCATTCCCTCAAAGTCTTGATTCTCTATTGCGGCTCGATAGGTTTCATACATGACATAGGTTACCCCCTCACGAATCGACGACAGCTCACGATGCCAGCCTTGCAATTCGTTGCGTTGCACCGGTTTAAAGGAATTGCCAGCAATGGTATTCAATGCCTCAAGCATATGCTGAACCATCACGACGCGTCGGCCATAGGCCAAAGCCGTACGGTCATTCACCTTGGTAACTTGACCCTTGATAAGTCGATAAGTAACCAGATCGCTCGACATGCTCCAGTAATGGCTGCGAGCTCCATCTAGCAACAGCTCCGTAAATGGAATACGCTCGATTGCTGTCAGATTATTCAAACTAAACGGGTTGGCGCTATCCTGATAGCCAATTTCGATCGCACCATGTTCCAACCGAGCGAGCGCCAGCACCCAACCAATACCACGACGACGAAAATCATCATTGGGTGTTTTTGGAAATTCATGCAAATACGACTGTTTATATCGCTGTGCAACCGATCTTCCCGCTAATCTACCAAACTGACGAGAAAGATTTACATAGACACTAAACTCGTCAAGTTCAGATACAATTTCGTTATATGCCTCTAACTGCTCTGCATTCGCATTCTGTACTAACGGTAACAAGTGATTAAGCGCATTCGCATACTCTTGATAACCTACTATCTGATACGCATCACTCGGGTCGGGAGCATCAAATGTTGCTAAATAGCCACGCACGGTGCCTTCAACATAATTCATTCCTCAGTAAAAATATTTGGACTTTGCAACAACTGATCGCGTCGCATATTCCATTTTAATACCACCGTTTTCCCAAGACCAAATATACTCATGCCGTCGGCCGACATAAGGTGACGCCAACTCGTTTTCGACCAAAAATGGGTCACTGGCCTCAGCACGGTCACGAGGCATACGCAGCGCAAATCCCGACGCAGGCACCTTTTTTACATGCTCACCCTTTAGCAATCCGTTGGCCGCGATTCCCTTGCCGTATCGACCTCGCAACCACCAATGTAAGCCTGTATACAATTGATCCGCAGAACGAAACAACTCTTGATGGGTACCTCGTGCAATTGCCACCGCTCCCGCAAGTTCACCCAATTTTGGAACAGGCACACCTGCAAAATTCCCCTTGCGCTGCTGCTCTACAAATGCACGCATGATCTTTATGTCTTGGTCCATCGCAAACGCCGCTTGCAATCGCACCTTGAGAATCTTGGAATCGCTGAGAATGCCCAATGCCAACTTAATTCGCTGCTCGCGCAAGGACATCTCCCGCATCAAGCGTTTCTCAGCCTCTGCTTCGATGGTCTGTCGTACAGCTTGAAAGTCAAATGACAGCGTCTTTCGTTCCACGGCGCTTAACCGAGCAGTTTGCAATACCAACTGTACGGTTCGCCCAGCTATTTCCGCAGTCTGCCCCAGATTGATCAAATCATTCTTGTAGACATGCAAATCCCAGAGAGCACGCTCAAACTCCGCTAACTCCGTCGGTGCAGCCTCTGCACCTTTATCCGCTTTCATGACCGCAGGACGTAATTCACCGCTGATCACCTTTTCAACTTCCACTTGAAAGTGCGGTACCGTAATCAGTAACTCTTTCTTAGTAACCGCAGGTTTAACCACTTTGTGTTGCACCAACAAACTAAACCTAGACCGAGCAAGCACAACGCCCATAGCCTCGATCCCTTGGCCCGCTAAATACTCATCTATTTCTGCATTTACCGTTCCTCCAACTTGATTAACAATCATCGCACCAGAAAACACGACCATTTCAAGATTTCCCATTCTGTATGCCGGGATTAATCGTTGGTCTAGTTCTATCTTTACATTAAGGGGAATCGCCGCTTGTATTTGCCGCACAGCGCTCAAATCGATTAATAACGCTAACAACACTAACACCATGGAAAATTGCGATGCCACTATTATCCGTGGTGCACGCCTGTCAAACAATTGCATAATACAGCCACCTCTGTTATCCCAAGGTCACAACCAATTAACCTTCAATACAGTCATTATTCTGTCTCCTCGCCCCAAAAGCAAGCAGATATCGCGGTTTGTATACACCACTTCTTGCGTACTATTCTCTACGACCTGTAGATGTTCATTCATGGTAAAATACTCAGCTACCAATCACCAACCTTACCGACAAGATCTGGTCCCACTATGCGATACCGTACAATTCTTCTGTTGCTCCTCACCTTCACGACTGCGCACCTCCAGGGGATAGAAGACACGCGACCCAACCTAGTCATCGTCCTCTGCGACGACCTCGGCAATGGAGACATAGGATGTTTTGGCAACAAAGTCGTCAGCACGCCACACCTAGATCAATTCGCAGCAACTGGCACAAAGTTTACTCGTTGCTATTCCGCGGCCCCGAATTGCTCACCCTCACGGACGGGTTTAATGACCGGGCGCACTCCCTACCGTGCCGGCATCCACAACTGGATTCCACTAGATTCCCCCATGCACGTCCGTCGCCATGAGATCATGCTGTCACGAATCCTTAAAGATGCGGGATACCAAACCTGCCACTTCGGAAAATGGCATATGAATGGAAATCTGATTAACAAAGACCAGCCGCAACCTAATGACCATGGTTTCGACTGGTCCTTCGGCACTCAGAACAATGCCTTGCCTTGTCACAAAAACCCGACCAATTTTGTTCGCAATAGAAAGCAGGTCGGAAATCAACAAGGCTTTGCCGCTGACATCGTAACCGACGAAGCAATACGCTGGATCACCGAAGAACGGGACGCGAAAAAACCGTTTTTTATGTTTGTCGCCTATCACGAACCACACGAACCCATTGCCTCAAACCACAAATACACCAAGCTCTACGAAAGGAAAGGCAACCCCAGTCGGTATGACCCCAGCGTTTCCAGTTTCCAAGCACATCACGGAAACCTAACCCAAATGGATTCCGCTTTTGGGCGATTGATGCTCCACCTAGATGAAACACACCTCCGTGATAACACCGTCGTGTTTTTCACCAGCGATAATGGCCCAGCGATCACCGGTTCACACCCTCACGGCAGCACTGGTGGTCTACGAGACAAGAAAGGCTCCGTTTACGAAGGGGGAATCCGTGTGCCAGGCATTCTTCATTGGCCCGCAAAACTAACCCACGCAAAAATCATCGACACTCCTATTTCAGGAGTTGATGTATTACCCACGTTTTGTGAAATCGCCAAAGCCAAAATACCAGCAACCCTTAAGCTTGACGGTACAAGTTTCGTTCCAGCACTACAGGGAAAGCCACTCCGTCGCAGCGTTCCACTTTATTGGCAGTTCCATGGTGCCCGCGGTGAGGATCAAGTCGCAATCATCGATGGTGACTGGAAACTCGTAGGTCAATTTGATGGAGGTAGTTTAAAACCGCATGGCGACATTTTCAAGGAACACCAGAATCGGATCCATACTGCCAAGGTTGTTCGATATCGACTGTACAACTTAGCGACTGATGAGACAACTGATCTATCGCAGGCGAACCCAAAAGTATTGAATCGGTTAACAAACGAGATGACTCGTATGTTTTCATCCGTGCAAACTGACAACCCAACATGGCAAGCATGGACTTGGCCCCGACTCGAGGGCAAGCAGATCAACGCCTACGTCGAGTCACTGAAGAAGCAGTAGGATTTCGTGATTATTGGCGGAGGTCACCACGTGTTAAGGCAACCCGTTAGTTGTCTTATCCTTCCACCCGTGCTTGCCATATCGGACCGCTAGGATATTCAAACTCGTCTAAGGATGCCGGTTTCATGGTGATGCTGTAACCTGGTTCAGACGGCGCTAGATAACACCCATCGCGTATTACTACTGGATGCTCAAAGTGTTCATGTAAATGATCGACATATTCTATCAATCGGCCAGCGGTGGTTCCACTGACACAAACAAAATCGAACATCGCCAAATGCTGAACATATTCACACAATCCCACTCCACCAGCGTGCGGGCAAACGGGCACGCCGAATTTTTTTGCCATCAAGATAATCGACAAAATCTCGTTCACTCCGCCTACTCGCGTACTATCAATTTGACAAACCGTAATCGCTTGTGCCTGCAATAACTGTTTAAACATGATCCGATTTTGACACATCTCGCCAGTTGCCACCCCAACC
>JABHUV010000279.1 GCA_018658605.1 Planctomycetaceae bacterium
CCGCTGGATCGAGCAGGTCGTACGTGTTCTCAAAGACAACGGCACATTTTGGCTCGCTATTGGCGATGAATATGCCGCCGAGATGAAAGTCTTGATGCAGCGGGAATTTGGCCTAACCTGCCGCAGTTGGGTTATTTGGTATTACACGTTTGGTGTGAACTGCAAACGCAAATTCAATCGCTCCCACGCTCACTTATTTCATATGGTCAAAGATTCCAAACAGTTCACATTTAACACTTCCGAAATACGCGTGCCATCCGCACGACAACTGGTCTACGGTGACAAGCGAGCAAATCCACAGGGTCGTTTGCCTGATGATACTTGGGTCCTGCGACCACAAGATTTACCGGAAGGTTTTACCGCAAACGACGATACGTGGTATTTCCCACGAGTTGCGGGAACCTTTAAGGAACGTTTGGGCGTACATGGTTGTCAAATGCCAGAGCAGTTACTCGGCCGCATCATTCGCGCATCAAGCAATCCAGGTGAATTGATATTGGACCCGTTCACCGGCAGTGGCACCACACTAGCCGTCGCTAAAAAACTACAACGTGATTACTTGGGTTTTGAATTATCAAAACAATATATTGACGCTGTCGAAAATCGACTCCAGCAAATCACGCCCGGTGACGATTTAAACGGATCTCCCGAACCACAAATTAGTGCACCTTCAACCGCCAACGGTCGCCAATTAGGCAACAAATCTAAAAAGAAAACGCCTGTGAGCACAGACCAGCCATCGTTACCAGGAATCGACGTATGAAATACGCTATTTGCAATGAAACCTTTCAAGAATGGCCTTTTGAGAAAGCATTTGCAGCTGCCAAAAACCTTGGCTATGACGCACTGGAGTTTGCTCCATTTACTATCGAAGCAAACGTGTTCGATATTTCAGCGGCCCGCAGGGCTAGCGTTCGGCAACTTGCAGGCGATCATGAACTGGAAATCATCGGCTTACATTGGCTCCTCGCTAAAACCGAGGGGCTCTATTTAACGAGCCCCGACGCAGATGTCCGACGACAGACTGCTGAATATCTGGCCGAGTTAGTAAGGCTCTGTAGCGACTTGGGCGGACACGTAATGGTACTGGGCTCTCCCCAACAACGGAATTTACTACCGGGTGTCGATCATGATACGGCACTTAATTATGCCGCCGATGTGTTGCAGCAAGTAATACCGATTTTAGACGAACGCAATGTTATTATTGCCGTTGAACCCCTATCACCATTAGAAGGTGATTTTTTGCTAACCGCCGACCAAGGTGCCGATCTGTGCTCACGCGTTGGTGCCGAAAAAGTACAATTGCACTTGGACGTGAAAGCAATGTGCTCGATGGGTGAACCTGTCGATGGTATCATCCGCAAACACGCGGATATTACCGCCCATTTTCATGCTAACGATGAAAACCTACAGGGACCGGGGATGGGCGATGTTGATTTCTTGCCAATAATGCAAGCACTTAAAGATACCAACTACAACGGCTGGGTCAGTGTCGAAGTATTTGATTACGAACCGGGAGTCGAAACGTTAGCCACTGAAAGCATCCGCCATCTACAGGAAATCGAATCACAACTTGTTTGATCGAAAGTACTAGCAATGGAATTTGAATGGCTGATTTGGACCACAGCGTTTCACGTACTAGCCATCACAATATTCGAAGGCCTAGCGCATTACTCGTTATCATCTTTGCCCCAATTACGTGATCAATCCATCCCGGATGGTGCGCTGTGGCCAAGCGTTGCCATTGTCGTAGCCGCTCGCAATGAAGAACGTGACCTCGAGACAGCCATTCAGTCGATGTTGAAATTAGATTACCCAAACCTGCGATTCACAGCAGTCAATGACCGCTCGACCGACAGCACTGGTGCTATTTTAGATCGATTAGCTCATGGAGATCGCCGACTGCAAGTTGTTCATGTCAACGAATTACCCTCCGGTTGGCTCGGTAAAAATCATGCTTTGCAGCTCGGCTCCGACGCGTCACAAACAGACTACCTACTTTTTACCGATGCTGATGTCTCCTTTGACCCGCTCTGCTTGCGTCGCGCCATCGCCTACAGCGAACAATACCGAGTCGACCACCTGACCATGTTTCCGCGTGTACCGATGCCTAATCCATGGCTAGACGCCTTCGTGATCTTCTTTTTTCGCATTTTCATGGTGACCTATCGCGCTTGGCAAGTAGCCAATCCACGCCGCACCGCATCTTTGGGCTTAGGTGCTTTCAACTTAATCCGTAAAGAGGTCTATGCACAAATTCAAGGGCACCACAAAATCAGTATGGAAGTCGTTGATGATTTGATGATCGGACAGATCATCAAACGGCAAGGTTTTCGTCAACACGTACTCCAAGCGCGGGAGGACATAAGTGTTCCTTGGTATCAATCAATTCCTGAACTAGTCGTAGGCTTAGATAAGAACGTATACGCCACCGTTAGATATAATTTGGGGCTAATGACCCTCGCCGTGTTGAACTTAGTTCTATTATTTCTCTGGCCATTCATCGGCATATTTGTTTTACAAGGCACCCCTCAGGTGTTGCTCGGCATTGTTTGTTTGCTCCTTCTGGTTTCATCAACCATGATGGCTTTACGAGTTCGAGTGAATCCTGTCAGTGCACTGTTTCTTCCGTGGATTATTGCCGTATTTGTTTTCACAATAATTCGCGCTTGCGTTTTATTTTATGTCCGCGGTGGCATAAAATGGCGAGATACGCTGTATACCCGTAAAGAACTAATGACCCATCGAATCAAGTGAGAAAAATGCGATTTTACCTATCGATACTGTTAACCATTCTGTTTGTCTTTAGCTGCGACGGAGCAGAAAATCCGCAATGGGAAGCTGGCGTGGCCAAAGTTAAAATTACGCCTAACCATTTTATGTGGATGTCCGGTTACGGCGGACGCACTGTTCCCGCAGATGGAAAGTTGACCGATATCTGGGCCAAAGCTCTAGTGTTGCGAGATCCGAACGGACGCGAAGCGGTTCTCATTACCGCAGATCTCATTGGCATTGGGGCTGAGTCTACCAAAGTAATTGCAGCTGCCTTGCAAAAAAATCACGGGCTGAGTCGAAGCCAGTTTGCCATCGCTACCTCACACACACACACCGGCCCAGCGTTAAGCGATAACCTTGTGCCGCTGCATTATTTACGTGCACCAGAAGCCGAAGCCGCTCGCATTGCCCAATATACCATTCAGTTACGTACAAAGATCATTGATGGCGTCGACGCAGCATACAAAACCATGCAACCCGTATCACTAACTTGGGGTAGCGGGAATTGTACTGTTGCTGTGAACCGCCGCAATAACGCCGAAGCAAAAGTGCCACAGCTACGTCTCGCGGGTGAACTAAAAGGTCCGTTCGATCACGATGTGCCAGTGCTCGCCATTCGTGATGCCGATTTCAAATTGAAGGCCGTCGTATTTGGCTATGCCTGCCACTCAACCGTTCTCTCGTTTACACAATGGTCTGGTGATTACCCTGGATTTGCTCAAACAGCACTCGAAGAAACCAATCCTGGAGTAACCGCTATGTTTTGGGCAGGTTGCGGAGCCGATCAAAACCCATTGCCGCGTAGAACCGTAGAGCTTGCCAAAACATACGGCAAACGCTTGGCAAACGCCGTCAACAGTGTCTTACAAGGTCGCATGCAAAAGGTCAGTGGGCCCCTGCACACTCAGTATCGTGAAATCCAAGGTCGCACGGTTGCACCTAAAACACGAAAGGAACTTGAAACCATACAACGCGACGGGAATCAGTATGAAAAACCATACGCTCGATATCTGCTCAACCAGCTCAATGACAATATTGCCTTACCACAAACATACGCCTACCCCATTCAGACGTGGCACCTCGGCGACAACGTCCAGTGGATTTTTCTTGGCGGCGAAGTGGTAATCGATTACGCAATTAAAATCAAACAGGGGGCACAGCCGATAAGCCCCTACCGCAATCCTGCCATTTGGGTGGCGGGGTACAGCAACGACGTCATGGCATATATCCCGTCGCTACGAGTTTTACGTGAAGGGGGATATGAAGGGGGTGGATCCAATACCTATTACGGTTTTCCGGCCCTGTGGCACGAAGAGTTTGAGGCTCAGATTCTTACCGAAGTACGCAAGCAAATGGGTGGGGCAATGACCCGCTGATCAGGGGGCAATAGAATTCATTCCAGCCCTAACTGATTTTCCGCGCCATGGTGCGCTAACCACTTACATTAGCCGCCTGCGCGAAGTTCCGCGAGGTGCTGAGCAGTGCCGACGAGACGATCCCAGTTCTCATAGATATATTCTGGTGGACCGCCAATTTGAGCGACGACAGACGCGACATGCTCCGTCGGGACCATTTCGATCGCATCCCATGGGCAAACGGTAAGCTCATATGGGTTGGAAGCTTTTGTGGGAATATGTACACAAACTTCACACCCAACACAAGCTTCTAAGTCGATTTCACACCAACTTTGATTGCCCTTCGTACCTAAGCCGAAATGCTTCATTTCAATGCAGTCCACTGGGCACACTTCAAGGCATGATTCACAACCTGTGCAATTATCAGCATTAATAACAGCTAATGTTTTGGGCACTTTTTTTCGGGCTGTTTTTTTTGCGGCCATCAATGGCGTCCTTTGAAAATCGAAAATGCCCTGCTTATAGGTATCTCGGCGTGTGGTTGATTATAAATACTAATCGGCACGGAGCAAATAGGTTAGCCAATGAAAGTCGCGATTGCCGGCGTCTTCGGCTGCTCTTTTTTATGTGCCCAAAACTCGTTCGTCGACCATCAAAGCGTCGTAGGTCTGCCGCCTTCGAATCAAATGCATCATTCCATCATAAATCATCACTTCGGCAGCAAGTAATTTCGAATTATAATTGGACCCCATCACGCTGCCATACGCACCAGCACACTCCAGCACTAAGTACTCTCCCACTTGCGCATCTGGTAGACTCCGCGTGCAAACAAATCCACCCTCCTGCTGAGTAAATATATCCCCTGATTCACATAATGGGCCACCTACGACAACGTCGACATGTTCGCGATTTTCGTTCTCTTCAACCGCAATTGAAATCGGATGATAGGAACCGTACATAATTGGTCGAGCAAGGTTATTAAAACCAGCGTCAACCAAATAAAACCGTTTGTCCGAAGTCGTTTTGATCGACCGAATTTGAGTGACTAGGAAACCACATTCTGCGACTAAGAAGCGACCAGGTTCGATTTCCAAGCACACCTCATGACCAACCTGGTCGGCAATCCGCTGCCGCGCTGCGTTCCACAACGCGTAGAACTGCCGTAAATCAATATGTGCCTCTTCTGCACTATAAGGAATCGGCAACCCACCACCGGTACTAATCGTACGAACCGTATCCCCAACAATGCTGACCGCTTTTTCCATCGCGCCACAAACTAGCGACAAATGTTCCATGTCGCAGCCTGATCCAATATGCATATGTAATCCAGAAATGATAATGTCATATTGAGCAGCAAGCATTTTGCACTCTGCTAGTTGCTCGTGCCAAATTCCATGTTTTGATTGAGAGCCGCCCGTGTTCGTCTTTTCACTGTGCCCATGCCCAAACCCTGGGTTGATCCGCAACGTAATTTCCACGCCCGGCATCACCTTGCCCAGCTGCTCAATCATATCCACCGAGCCACAATTAACGTGGATGTTATGCTCCTGGACAAGCGTCAACGCGTCTTGATCAAAAATATCTGCCGTGCAGACGATCTC
>JABHUV010000280.1 GCA_018658605.1 Planctomycetaceae bacterium
CGTATAAGGAAATAGACCAAACAAAATGTATTTGAAAAACCAATCAAATTGCTTTGGCTCTCCCTTTTCGGGAACGTCCATGGCTAACCGGAATGGCTCAATCAAACGTCCATACTGAACCCCAGATGGGCAGGCCGTTTCACAGGCTCGACAATCTAAACACAACTCGAGATGCCGCTGGATAGTTTGAGTCATATCGAGCCGTCGATCGGTAACAGCTCGCATTAAATAAATGCGCCCGCGGGGACTGTCATTTTCATTTCCTGTCTCAATGTAAGTTGGACAAGCCGACGTACATAGTCCGCAATGGACACAATCTAAAAACAGATCGTATTTAATTCCATCGCCAGGTGTTGCCTTCGACAGAATGGGTAACGGAGCAACGGTAGTGGAAGGGGATTCTGACATTACTTAAAAATAAACCTGCCCGGATTCAAAATCCCATGTGGGTCAAATTGTTCTTTGACCGACTGCATAATTGACAAGGGGGCCGATAAACGTCCCCACATGCTGCCAGCTGTCAACGCAGCTGCTTGAGGGTTTTTCAAGGTCACCACGTTTCCGTGAAACCTTGCAGCTAGCGGTGCCAGTTCAGCTATCAACGTAGACGAAATACCCTCAGTCGGTAGTTGTTCAAATGCCACGGTTACGACACCATCGCCAGCAGCCGCTTGGATGACACAATCCGAGTTTAACTCACAGCACTTAGCGATAATCTCGACGACTCCACTCGAAACTGTCTTAACCTGTATCACCAGCTCCGCGTCGTTCGCTGGAAATTCGCAAATAGCCGACCATAAAGCCTGCTGCTGTGTGGGATCAAGAATCGAACCATTCGTTAATCCTGCTGTTTTTAGTTCTCGCAAAACAGTCGCCTGCGACCAATCCACTTCCACCGTCGTTCCGGCCAGTTGAATGGCCATGATGCTCTTCCCCGTTGTCTTACTACCCCCGCCGCATAATTGCTGCCAGCACTCGCCCTGAAGCCACTGCACAGCCACTGGCATTGCCTCTGAAATCAGCATGCTGGCAATCGCCGCTTCACCACTGTGACCGTTAGGCACAACGGCGACCACCGTTGTTGTCTGTTCACTAATAGGCTTTACTTTTACCGTGGCGGCAGTAATAACCCCTAAAGTACCCAACGATCCAGTCAACAACTTGCAAAAATCATAACCAGCTACGTTTTTAACAACCCGCCCACCACCATGAAACAGCTGTCCCCTACCATCAACTGCTTCAATGCCGATGACATAATCGCGTACCGTCCCCAATCCAAACCGACGAGGACCGTTTGTGTTCGTTGCAATAACGCCTCCCAACGTCGCTTGCGAGGCCTGAGGAACGTCCAACGGTAACATCAGTCCTTCAGCTTCAAGTAGATTAGATAGCCGTTGCATCGGCATCCCAGCCTCTACGGTAATTGTTAAATCTCGTACTGGAAAATCGATAACTTGATCAATAGCTTTGGTGGATACCGCTATTCCAACAGTGGTTGCCGGCAAGCCATAATCCAGAGCGGTTTGGCCACCGACAGGGTAAACAGCCATTGATTGTTCATAGCACTCAAGCAGCTGCGCGGCAATCTCTGTAGAACTCGCAGGTTCTATCGTGTCGGTCGATGGTAATAGTTTTAAATTCTCTGGCACGTTTCAATACTCAAGATTGTTTCGCAATTAGGTGGCGACCATACGACTAGGATGTTTACGTTCCATTCCACAAGCTCCGGCAACAGGTAACATCTTATTTGGGCTTAAATTATTCTCCGGATTAAAGGCATCTCGTAACGCACTCATCACTTCTAGATCCTCTGGGGTAAACATCTTCTTCATGAAATGCATCTTTTCAACACCAATCCCATGCTCACCTGTCACACTTCCCCCTACTTCTAAACACGCCTCTAAAATTTCACCGCCTGCTTTTAACACGCGTTTGATCTGTGATGCGTCACGCTCGTCAAACAACATCACGGGATGGATATTGCCATCGCCTGCATGAAATACATTGACAATTCGAATGTCATATTTCTTACCAATTTTCATGATCTTGTCATAGATATAGGGCAGTTGAGTCCGTGGGACAACTCCATCCTGCGTGACAAGGCTCGATGAGAGCCGCCCGATTGCGCCGAAGGCTTGTTTGCGAGCACGCCATAAGTGTTGCCGTTGTTTTTCATCCTCGGCTTGCTGTACATCGCGAGCGCCATTATCCAAACACAACTGCACGATCCGGTCTCGTTGGCCGTCCAGTCCCGCGTCGATTCCATCTACTTCGATGATCAATACTGCTTCAGCATCTAATGGAAACCCAAATTCGAATGCTTCTTCCAAGGCAACCATGATATCATGGTCGATCATTTCTAATGCAGCTGGGATAATGCCAGTACCAATAATCGCACTAATGGCTGTCGTGCAGTCAGCTACCGAATCAAATACCGCTAGCATGGTACGAACGCTTTGGGGGTTACGAGTCAATCGAACCCAAACCTTGGAGACAATTGCCAACGTACCTTCGCTCCCAACAAGGACTCCCGTAATATCTAGGCCCGAGCAACCGCCACCTGGTCCGCCGACCGTCACTATTTCTCCAGCTGTTGTGACAAATTCAAGTCCAAGGATGTGATTGACCGTAACTCCATATTTAAGAGTATGCGGACCACCAGAATTAGTAGCTACATTGCCGCCAATCGTACATGCACTCTGGCTCGATGGATCGGGAGCATAGTGATACCCGCTACCTTGGAGCGATTGGGTCAAACGAATATTAACAACGCCTGGTTCCACAATTGCATAGCGATCCCTTAAATTGATCTCGAGGATTTCGTTCATGCGAGTCAAAACCAACATGACACCTCCGCCCACTGCCAATGTACCACCGGCTAAACTAGTGCCTGCACCACGCGGCAAGAAAGGAACTTCATATTGATTGCATAATGAAACAACTGCGGCAATTTGGGCGGTTGTTCGTGGAAAAACAACAACATCGGGACAATCTTTTTCGATCGTAAAACCGTCGCACTCAAACACCATCCGGTCGCTGTATGCCGTCAAAACGCCTGTTGCACCTATCACTTGGCGCAACGCCGTTATGAGCTCAGCAGATATCGTTGATTTGTTCAATTTAGATGCGGACATCGATTGTTTAACCAACCTTAAAGGGAACCTAATATTCCTGAATAAGAAACCGTTACCACAGTATAACACCGATTGTCATAATTGCACTGTAGGTGTGAAGGTCATTCAAGAAGTCAAGTCACCCCGCCAATTCGACGCAGACCCGGGATAATATCAAGGGACAAGTCCTCGGTCAATCCGCGTTGTAACCGTTCAATCGCAATCGCGCCCATGACTGCGTTGTCGGTGCACAACGCCAGTGGCGCGATATGCAACTCTGCTCCTGCCTCTGTACAAGATTGCTCCAACCGCTCACGAAGTAAGTGATTAGCAGCTACCCCACCACCTACACACAACACGCCCAACCCAGTACGTTTTAGAGCCAATAAGGACTTCCCCACGAGGCAATCAACGACCGCAGCCTGAAAACTAGCTGCTACATCCGCCACAGTTTGGTTGCTCAAATTCAATTCGCTAAAATCAATCTGCCCTTGGCCAGCAACTTGATAACGAACTGCTGTTTTCAAGCCACTAAAGCTAAAGTCAAGATTATTTGTATCCTTAAGCAAAGGGCGGGGAAACGCAAAAGCAAGGGGATCTCCATTTTCGGCTGCCTTAGATATTGCCGGGCCACCAGGATAGGATAGATTTAACATCGCCGCCACCTTATCAAAGGCCTCACCAGCAGCATCGTCAATCGTCCCGCCGAGAGGTTCAAATTCCAAGGGGCTTTGACAGCAATAGAGATTTGAGTGACCACCGCTGGCAATTAACCCCACACATGGAAATACGTCTTTTTGTGCGGCAAGACGACAGGCAAAGATATGGGCTTGCAGGTGATTCACCGCCACGAGGGGTATGTTATGAGCAACGCACAACGCCTTTGCAGCAACCACGCCCACAAGCAGCGATCCTGCTAATCCCGGCTCATTGGCAACTGCTATGGCATCTAATTCACTTAAAGTTAATCCAGCGCGTTTCAGTGTTTCATCAATGACTGGCAGAATTGTTTGCACATGTGCGCGTGCCGCTATCTCAGGTACCACACCCCTAAATTCTTGGTGCAACTCTTCCTGCGAAGCGACAACGCTCGCAAGCACCTCAAACGAATCAGTCACAATAGCGGCTGCTGTTTCATCGCAAGTAGATTCTATAGTAAGAATACGCATGTAGTAAAAGTCCCTGTACTGTAGATACGAAACACCGCTGACAGTGTTTACACGCTTTAGCAGAGCGTGGAGTTTATTTGGGTACGTCCTCAGTCGACGGCTCACGGTTTCTCATAGGTCCTCGCCGGTTGCCGCGTTTGTTGCCGCGTTCTGTAGTGTCAGCTTCTGTTAGCGTGCCTGCCGGTGGAGATTCCGGTGGAGCTTCTGCAAGTGGCAAGTCCAACGCCTCGTAGAGATAGTTTTTAGCAATGTGTAATTGTGCATCGTGGAACCCAATATATTCTTTATCAATAAATGGATCATGCGTCGCGCCGTTAAGTACGATATTCAAATCGCGTCGCCACAGCCGTAGTAATCGATTTTGTTCAACTGTGAATTCAGCTGCCATGTTGTCGTTTGGCTTAACTCCCCAATCATCATCATTTTGTGCATGAGGCCGGTCGATATTTTTGCCGCTAGGCCGTAGATATCCAGCAGTCGTCAATTTCAATGCACTGCGTCCCCCTTCCAATTGAATAATATTTTGGACACTCCCTTTTCCATAAGACCGTTGCCCAATCACAACGGCCCGATCGTGGTCTTGTAAACACGCAGATACAATTTCACTCGCACTCGCACTAAACTGATTAATCAGAATTGCGATGGGAAATCCCTCAAAAGTACCCTCAGCCTTGGCGTCCCACACTCGTTTCGGCACGCTGCGACCTTCGGTACTTACAATTCGACCGGATGGAATGAACATATCGCAGATTTCAATTGCAGCGGTCAACAGGCCACCGGGATTGTAACGCAAGTCGATAATCAAGCCTTGGACTTCCTTCTCTTTCAATTGCTGCAGTGCCCCAAGTAGCTCAGCGGACGTCTTGCGGCCAAAATTCGTAATTAACAAATAACCAATGCGATTTTCTTTATCAATCATTAGGTTCCATGAATCGTCGTTGTTTCTGGTGGCACCATACACCGACTCGATCTCAATTAATTGCCGCTCAACCGTTAACTGTTTCGTTTCATTGTATTTGGGTGATTCGATTGTCAAATTAACTGACGTACCGATCTTACCTTTCAAACGAGCAGCCACATCTGACAATTGCATCCCCGCAGTAGATTCGTCATTAATCTTACGAATAAGATCGCCAGGTCGAATCCCGGCTGAATATGCCGGTGAGCCGGAAATAGGCGTTATTATTTCAATGTTCCCTTGATTCAAGACTGTTTGAATACCAATGCCACCAAAGACATTCTCGATTGCTTGCTTAAAACGATCGATATTCGCCGGGGGAATATAATTTGAATGCCTATCCAATTTCTTCAACATGCCTTCTATGGCAGCATCGACCAACTCTCGCCGATTAACGTCCTTGACGTAATTCCGGTCGATTTGGTCAAGTGTGTCGACAAACAATTTTAACAGATCGTATATTTCTTCATCCCCAACAGATTCCTCTGTAAGTGCTTTCGCATCGTCCGTTACTGCAACGCCAATCTGAGTGCTTTGCTTAGAAGTGGATTGCTGTCCCAACAAATTGCCCGAAAAACAGAGCAACAATGCACACAACAATAATGACAAACTGGATTGCGTAGCTGCAAAACGTTTTGAACAAAGAAAGTTCAGGTTCAAGGTTATGTTCCGATTATTAAAGGTTATGTATAAAATCATATTGTTAACCGTTCCACCTTTCTTTTACGGTCGCTTCCCCGTTGCAACTAATTGGTTCGAGAACGTAGGATGGAAGGAATGCCAGCAGACTGCAATTATAGGCAATCCTCGAGCAACGAACAACATTCATCCACCAAAGGTATTATTACAGTGAGCGCACGGGACGAAGTAATTATTGCGGGCGGTGGGATTGTCGGAATGGCAACCGCCTATCAAATCACGCAGCAATATCCCCACACGAAAATTACCGTTCTCGAAAAAGAGTCTGAGGTTGGACAGCATCAAACTGGCCGTAATTCTGGAGTTATCCATTCCGGGATTTATTACACTCCTGGTTCACTGCGTGCAACCAATTGTCAACAAGGTCGAAGGATGATGGAATCGTTTTGCCAAGAACAAGAGATACCGTTTGATATCTGCGGCAAAGTCATTGTTGCCGTAGACGAAATTGAACAACAACGCTTGCAAGCGATTTATGAACGAGGGCAAGCCAATATAGTAAAGTGCAAATTATTAGACAGAGATCAACTCTCTGAAATAGAACCTCACACGGCAGGTATCGCAGCCATTCACGTTCCCGACGCTGGCATTGTTAACTTCCGATCAGTTTGCCAGCGTCTAGCGGAAATCGTTTGCGAACGAGGAGGCAGAATTGTCACTTCATCCAAAGTGCTTAACATCCGACAAAACACATCGAGCGTCAACGTTGACACCTCTAAGGGGGATTTTACTGGAGCGTATTTAATAAACTGCACTGGCATATACTGTGATCGAATTGCTCAAAAAACGGGGCACCGTTCACCAGCAAAAAATGTTCCCTTTCGCGGTGAATTCTATGAGATAAAACCCTCGGCACATCACTTATGCAATCACCTAATCTACCCCGTACCGAATCCTGAATTTCCATTTTTGGGTGTGCATTTCACACGTATGATCGACGGACGACTAGAATGCGGTCCCAACGCCGTCTTAGCATTCGCTCGGGAAGGTTATCGCAAATACGACATTAACGTTCGCGACCTGTTGGAAACTTGTGCCTATCCAGGATTTCTACGACTGGCCGCAAAACACTGGCGCATGGGGCTGCAAGAAATGTGGCGTTCGTTCAGCAAACGAGCGTTTGTTAAAGCACTTCAACGACTCGTCCCAGCTATCACCACTGACGACTTGATACGAGGCCGTTCTGGCGTGCGTGCGCAAGCCCTAGCCCCTAATGGCACCCTCGTGGACGATTTTATCATTCTAGATTCAGACCGCATTATCAACGTCTGTAACGCGCCCAGCCCAGCGGCTACTAGCTCTCTAAAAATTGGCGAGACAATTGTCAGTCGCTTAGGTCAGCAGTTTGGGTAACGAATTAGTCCGATGCAATAAGAATTAGCACCACCGGCAAACACAATGCCTAAAGAATCAGCGGGAAACACTGTTCATTAATTACCGATTTCCACCTTCTCCCTGAGCGTTGTTATCATTCCCTCGTTCATCATCAAACCCTTGAGCTGATCCCGTAGCGAAATTAAACGTACGAACATCGCCAACACCTGTTGCTATTGGAGTTGGTGGAATCGAAATTCGGACATAACGGCGGTCAGGAGATACGATCGGTGCCATGGCCGTCAGACTTGCACCTGAAGGTAAAACGGTGATTTCTGGTCGGTAGCCAACACCACCCCGGCCCGGCACAAAAAATCGTCCGTCGCGGGCGGCCATTTTACGAGCGATCGCAAAATCGCGAGCAGCATCTGAATCAGTTAGGCTGTTAAGTCGTTGAGCCACGATTTGCCGACCCGCGATCGCTTGGTGTTTCTGCATATTCTCTAGTTGATGCGCACCAATTGGTTCGATTCGTCGACCATGTAACACGTCAAAGATCACAACCGCGTCTTTGTTGTCCAATTGAATCTGCTCATGGATATGTGGACGGTCTGGATTGTCGGTATAGATATCAACAGTTACTTTACCGGCCGTAACATTTCCCCAAACGCGACGGATTAAAAGACGATACTCACCTTTAAACGCCCGTGGGCAAACATAACTCTCGCTATAGCCATTAACAGGCTGATTGCCAGCCATCGCAAATGTGTCGCCAAGCATTACTCCGCCAGATGTCGTGCGATCATTTTGGATTGAGCAGACAGTTCCTGCTGGTTCTTGAACCTGCAGGTCAATGTCGGCATTTCCCGTCCAAGTCACGACAATACGACAGTCGCGCTCAGTTTGTTCGCCGATGCTTTGCGCAAACTCTTTAGCTACTTGTTCCTGACCCGCTTGTTTTAATTGCATGACCAATGCTTGGGCGGTATGCCGAGCATCCAGTTCAATGTGTTTTTGCTCGTTGGTCCAAGCTTGAGCTAGGATGCCAGCGGTTGCCCATTTCAAACCTTCAAGGTCACCGAGGCGTTTTGCTATTGCGAGTCCTCGCACGTAAGGTTCAGGGCGATAAGGATTCACTTCTGAGACATCTTGCAAGATACTCAACGCACGCTTATGCAAACCAACTTCGGACATGTAAATCCCTACGGCTAACAATGATTCTGGATTGTTACTGTAGTCAATTGCTGACATCAACGCTCGTTCAACTTCTCGAAGAGGAGCATGGTTGGCTTGCATCGCCAACCCCAATCCTTCAAACATCCAAAATTGAGATTGCTCATTTCGCATCGCTGCTAACATAATCGCAATCGACTCATCAACTAAGCGTTTGGCTTTATCGGATTTTTCGGCGGTTTCTTTACCACCTTGAGCGTGTAATCGCTGGGCTTGAATCATTTTTAGTTGAACCGTAAAACGAATCTGACGAGTGTGTTGAGCAGCCGCCTCATCACTTAGATCTGCTGTGGACTTGAAATAACGATTCCAAGCGGCGTCCAGTGATTCACCATCTTTGGGTTGGTGATCAATAACAGTCAATTGTTGTTCAATCGCTTTCGGAATATCCGTTTCGGCATTATCAACTTTAGCTGGTGCTGGTTCGAC
>JABHUV010000281.1 GCA_018658605.1 Planctomycetaceae bacterium
GTTCATGGCATGCACTTGGAGCGCAGGAATCGATAATCGTTGAATCCGAGGTAACTTCGGTCAATGAATTAGTGTTTACCGAAGGCCCTGCCTATCATCGTGATGGCTCAGTGTTCTATACCGACATTCAAAACAATCGCATTTTACGTCTAGCACCAGGTGCGGATGTGGCGGATACCTTTTTAAACCCTAGCGGTCGTGCTAACGGATTGATGTTTGATGCCCATGGGTTTTTGATTGCGTGTCAAGGGAACGAAAAAGGTGGCCTCGGCGGCCGGCGATTGGTTCGTATTGATCCGATCAGTAAAAAACAGACCGTTATAGCAGATAACTATGAAGGTAATCGCTTCAACAGTCTTAACGACTTATGTATTGATAAGTCGGGAAGAATCTATTTTACCGATCCTTACTACTCGCCGGATCGCAGTATGCTAGAGCTGAAAGTGGAAGGTGTATATAGAGTGAATTCAGATGGTACCGGCTTAGTTCGTGTTCTGGACAATAAAACAGTCTCTCGTCCTAACGGCATCTCAATCACTCAAGATGAAAAAACGCTCTATGTTGTCGACAACAATCCAACCGTGCCGCAACGAAAGTTGTGGGCGTTTGCTCTAGATGACGCAGGACTCACAACAGGAAAATCACGGGAGTTGCACGATTTTGGCGCTGGTCGTGGCGGTGATGGTATGTGCATGGATAGTGTCGGCAACTTATTTGTAACAGCTGGAGCGAACCGAAAATACCCATTACAAAACCTCGACAATACCGCTGGGGTCTATGTGTTTTCACCAGCAGGCAAGCTGTTGGAAGTAATCAAAGTTCCCGAAGATATGATTACCAACTGTTGTTTTGGCGGCTCGGACATGAAAACTCTATATATAACCGCCGGAAAAACGTTGTGGCAAGTGCGTACCAAGGTTGCTGGATACGCCTTATGGCCTAAGGCTGAGTAGTAAAATCACTGTTATCAGGCTCCACATAGCCCAAATGGGGAAAGACTTCGAGAAAAAGTGGTGTGATTAACCTTCGCCCGTTATGGAGTTATCCGATATTATAGAGGGATAGATTTGATCGTCCTCACAAGCTATTGGCAAGACATATCATGACAAAATACGCGAACTGCGCTGGAATCACCCGCCGCCATTCTCTCAAATTAGGCTTGGGCGGTCTGTTTGGTGGTGGCCTCGTAAATGCCTTGCGCAATCAAGCGGTTGCGGCAATCGATGGCCTGCAGCGACAGTCGGCTAAACGCTGTATTTTGATTTGGATGGATGGTGGCCCCACACATTTTGAAACGTTTGATCCCAAACCCGATGCTCCGGCGGAAATCCGCGGTGAATTTGGTACCGTCGCAACCTGTAACACAAGCGTCCATTACTCGGAACATATGAAACGCTTGGCCGCGATTAGTGACAAATATGCGATGATTCGTTCTATTCGTCACAACCAAGGCAATCACGGAGCTGGCAATCATTATATGACCACCGGCGCTCCGCCCCGCATCCCAGTGGGATGTGGAGCGTTTGTTAGTTTTCACCCGAGTATGGGGTCTGTGGTCAGCCACGAATTAGGAGGTCAAAACAACCTACCTAACTACTTCTCGATGCCCCGCATGTCGCGTAGTGGGGGCCCTAACTTCCTGGGTGCCAATCATGCGCCGTTTGTTGTTGCGGATGATCCACACCAACCGAATTTTCGAGTGCGCGATGTTGCTGTTCCCAAAGGCCTAACGGAAGGCGACTTTCAATCGCGGCGAGATGTTCGAGTGTTGCTTGATAAAATGCAACGCTTAAATAATTCAGCATCCGGCGATCCAGCAGCGGTCCTTGATGATTATTATGAACAAGGGTTCAATTTAGTGACATCGCCGAAGGCGCAGCGTGCTTTTGATATTTCGTTAGAACCGGATGAAATGCGGGATCGATATTATCGCAATTCATTCGGTCAACGATGCTTACTTGCGCGTCGTTTGGTCGAAGCCGGCGTACCGTTCGTCACTGTCTACGACGGTGGTTGGGATAGCCACTCGAATTTGTTTGGCGCACTCGGTACGCGATTGCCGTCATGGGACCAAACGGTGGCGACGCTCATTGAAGATCTAGATGAACGTGGAATGTTGGAAGATACATTGGTGTTAGCCTTGGGAGAATTCGGACGGACCCCAAAGTTGTCAACCTTGTCGGGTCAAACGACGGCTGGCCGGGATCACTGGGCTAATGCGATGAGTGTGTTAATGGCCGGTGGTGGCACTCCAGGCGGTGTTGTTGTCGGTGCCACAGACCGTAAGGGGTATTCCGCCTTTGAAAATGTAAAGAGCCCAGAAAATTTTGTGTCCACCGTTTATGCTAAACTTGGCATAGATCCTGCTAAGCTGCTGTATACTCCACAGGGCAGGCCTACTCATATTGTCAGTGATCCAACACCCATCCGCGAACTGATGGGTTGATGCCATTCATTTAGAGATCGTGGCCACATAAAAATATTTTGAGAAATTAACCTGAGGGAAGAAAATGAAAAAATCGAATAAAACCCCCAAGCAAAAAATACCGCGCCGCGATTTTTTATCGGCGAGTGCTGTAGCAACAACAGCAGTTGCGTCTAGCACGATACAGGCAAAACAAGCGGATGAGAAACTAGTCGTTGGCGTGATGGGGATGCAGCGCGGCCGGAGTTTGGTGGATACATTTGCTAAACATGCGGATGTTGTTGTGAAGTATGTGTGTGATGTGGATAGTCAGCGAGCTGCCAGTGCTGCAAAACTAGTCCAAGGAGCTGTTGGATACACCCCGCAAGCGATAACCAAGTGGGAAGATATTATCGCGGATGAGGAAATTGATATTTTAGTGTGTGCCGCACCAAATCACTGGCACGCACCAGCTACGATCGTAGCCGCGGAAGCGGGTAAACATGTGTATGTTGAGAAACCGTGTTGTCAAAATCCTTGGGAAGGCGAACAACAAATTGCAGCGGCCCGTAAAAATGACGTGTGTGTGCAGATTGGCACCCAGCGGCGCAGCAGTCCCGCGATTATCGAAGGGATGGAGTTCATTCACAGCGGCGGTATTGGAAAAGTACATGCGGTGAACTGTTATTACTTTAGCCAACGCGGCAGTATTGGCACAGGTAAACCAGCGGAAGTCCCAGAACATATTGATTATGAACGTTGGCAAGGCCCCGCTCCGCGACAACCCTATGTCGACAATCGTGTGCATTACAATTGGCACTGGTTCTGGCATTATGGCAATGGCGAACTTGGCAATAATGGGATCCATACCTTGGATATGGCACGTTGGGCACTGCAAGCAGAATTTCCAACGCGTGTTACTTCCACTGGGGATCGTTACTACTTCGATGATGACCAAGAAACCCCAGACACCAACACGGTTTCCTATGAATTCGGCGACAAAGGGCATGTGACTTGGTTAGGCAGCAGTTGCAATCGGAATGGTGATGGATTTGTGACCGTTTATGGTGATAAAGGCTCTCTCGAATTTCACAGTGCCGGTGGATATACGGTTAAGGACGGCAGTAACAAAGAAGTTAAGACGGCCAGTAGCGGCCAAGGCCAGCCAGAACATGTGGATAATCTTATAAAGAGCATCCAAGCTGGGGATTGTTTCAAGCTAAATGCTGAAATCGAGATTGGTCATCGCAGTACCCTGCTCTGCCATTTGGGGAACATTGCTCACCGACTTGGTCGAGTAGTAGATTGTGATGCAAAAACGGGACGCGTGCTTGGCGATAAAGAAGCTGCCGCACTCTGGAAGCGGGAATATCACGAAGACTGGGAAGAACGTCTCACGATTAGCTAACGTCTCAAGTAGCGAATGATCTGTGTGTCTTTGCGGATGATAGAGAACGACTGCACATGCGTGTTATAAATTAATTCAAACAGGGGGCTGGCAGTCATTGCCAGTACAAGCGAAATGGCTAGTTTTCATAAGTGGTTGTTGTATACGTTGTGCGCTTTTGGGTTTGTCACTAGCAGCGGCAATTCACTGCTCGCTGCGAAAAAGCCCAACATAGTATTCTTCTTAGCGGACGATCAACGCAATGACCAACTTGGTTGCTATGGACACCCCATAACAAAAACGCCCAATATTGACAAACTTGCTGCGGCCGGCACTCGATTTACAAATGCATTTGTCACGACTTCTATTTGCGCGGCGAGCCGCGCCTCAATTTTTACGGGTCTTGTCGAACGCACACATCACTATAGTTTTGGCACGCCCCCGATTGCCCAAGACCTTGTCAAGAACAGTTACCCAGCGATCCTCAAAGCAAACGGCTACCGCACAGGTTTTGTGGGCAAGTTTGGAGTTGGGTTTCAGGGTGGAACCGCCCAGGCTTTTGACTTCTTCCAGCCGATAAACCGCGGGCCTTACTTTAAAAAGCAACCCGACGGTACGCTGCGACATACGACTCAGCTCGCAGGTGATGCGGCCATTGAGTTTATTCAAAGCAGCGGTGATAAACCTTTCATGTTGTCAGTCAGCTTCAATGCGACCCATGCGGAAGATCGCGATAAAGTGGATCATTTCCCTTGGCCCAAAGTTGTAGATGGCATGTACCGTGATGGTGAGATTCCTCCGCCACGCCTTTCAGATCCGGTCATATTTGAAAGCCAACCGGAATTTCTTCGTAGGAGCTTAAATCGAGAACGGTATTTCTGGCGGTGGGATACAGCCGAAAAATATGATAAAAATATACGTTCGTATTATCGCATGCTCAGCGGAATCGATCATGTAGTGGGTAGAGTGGCGGCAGCGTTGGAAAAGGAAGGCTTGGCTGAAAATACAATTGTTGTCTACACTGGCGATAATGGCTATTACATGGGGCAGCGAGGATTTGCTGGGAAATGGTCTCATTACGAAGAGTCACTGCGTGTACCATTGATTATTCATGATCCGCGTGGTGATCTCAAGCCGCAGGTCCGCGATGAAGTCGTGTTGAATATCGATCTGGCGAGTACATTTGTGGCGGCGGCAGGAATTGATTTGCCGGCACAATACCAGGGCCGCGAGTTGAATGCACTAGTTGCAGGGCGCCAATTGAATTCTTGGCGGCAGGATTTCTTTTGTGAACATCTGTTTCACGTGCCTGGTCGTATTCCCAAATGGGAAGGTGTCCGAGGGCAGCGTTGGGTTTATGCGAGTTATTTTGAACATGATTTTGAGTTCTTGCATGACTTACAAGAAGATCCTGATCAATTGCGGAACCTAGCTAAGGACCCAGAGCATCAAGATCGTTTGCAACAAATGCGCAAGCGAAATGCTGTTTTGAGAGAATCTTATGGTGGTGAATACAGTCACGAGCTCATTCCAACGCTGGCTGATTTACGAGCGGCAAAAAAACCACCTACGAAGAAACCGCCGGTTGCACCACTTCGAAAACCAAGCCCACCCAAAGAGTCCTCTCAGCCCAATGTGATATTGCTGATTTCAGATGACCAGTCTTTTACAGATTACGGGTTCATGGCGCACCCAGTTATTCAAACACCACACCTAGATCAGCTCGCTCGAGAAAGTGCCACATTCAAACGCGGTTATGTTCCGCAGGCACTATGTCGTAGTTCATTGGCCACGTTGATTACTGGCTTGTACCCGCATCAACACCACATCGTCGGCAATGACCCAGCTCCGCTGGGACCTGACGCAAAGCCTGGCGAATATCAGGCACTACGAAATAAGCTGATTGCAAATATTGATAAACATGCGACGGCCCCGCAATTGTTAAGCGAGCAAGGATATTTGAGTCATCAGAGCGGCAAGTGGTGGGAAGGTCACTACAGTCGCGGTGGCTTTACGCATGGCATGACCCA
>JABHUV010000282.1 GCA_018658605.1 Planctomycetaceae bacterium
GACGGAGAAACTATTCCAGAACCAACGACACTCTATGACGACTACAAAGGACGGAGTTCGGCAGCAAGCAATCAAGCAATGACCGTCGCCAAACATTTGTCACCCAATGATCTCAAATTGGTTCCACAGCGTGGTCTTACGGAACAACAATCAAAATATTGGAACGAAGCCTATGGCCCTAAAAATGAAGCGTTTAAAAAAGCGAATCTAACGGGCAAAGAATTAATTCAATGGAAATACCAACGTTACGTAAAAGATTATCTACGCTGTATCGACAGCGTAGACGATAATGTAGGCCGAATCCTTGATTACCTCGATGAATCTGGACTGGCCGACAACACCATTGTCATTTACACCTCGGACCAAGGTTGGTATCTGGGTGAACACGGTTGGTACGACAAGCGTTGGATGTACGAAGAATCCTTTCGCACTCCTCTGATAGTTCGTTGGCCGAAGCACATCAAACCCGGCAGCACTAATTCTGACCTCGTCATGAATCTCGATTTCGCGGAAACCTTCCTCGACGTTGCCGGCGCAACGATTCCGGCGGATATGCAAGGTAAAAGCCTAAAACCAATCTTTGCAGATCAAACACCAACAGATTGGCGAACCAGCGTCTATTACCACTATTATGAATTCCCCGGCGCACACTCGGTCGCCAAACACTACGGTGTACGAACAGATCGCTATAAGCTCATCAATTTCTACGAGAATAAAGAATGGGAAATGTTTGATTTACAGACAGACCCGCACGAGCTCAATAGCGTTTATGACAATCCAAAATACCGAGAAGTTCGTGAGAAAATGGCGGCTGAGTTGCAAAAGCTGCGTAATCAATATGACGATGATGGATCCGTGATTAATTTCGGCAGCGTTGAAGCTAAAAACGTGAAAACTCAACTCGTGCGTAGGCTCCGTTTCGGCGAGTTTGATAACAATCAACCCTCACCACACGGTGCCGCCATAACGCTCGATGGAAAAACTGCTGTCTTCACTACGGCAACGGCTGGAAAATGGAACCCCGAATATAAGCCATTTACCATCGGCGCTTGGATTCGACCTTCCAATGCTACAGGTGTGATCGCTGCTCATGGTGGTGAAAGCATCGGCTATAGTTTTGGCTTACAAGATGGCAAAGTCGCCTTATCAGTTCGCAATGGTGGTGTGTTGACAACCGTCGTCGGGCCAACGATCGAGAACAATACTTGGTCAAATGTTGTAGCAATCCTTAACCGACAAGGGACTGTTGACTTTATCGTTAACGGAGTCACCACGAAAACAAAAACCAAAGCCGGTTTTTTGCACGGCCCGCCGGCCGATGGTTTTAATGTAGGACAAGACGATGGCTCGATTGTCGGTGATTATGACGATGCTAATGGATTTCAAGGCCAACTTGCTGATTTCCGCTTATGGTGGGGTATTCCAGAAAAAGAAGTTCTACAAGAATGGGCCACTACCAAATAGAATATCGACGTTACATTTCCACCATGCCCGCGATTTTTGTTTAAGGACCCCAACAAATGCCCATCACCCGGCGCCACATTCTAAAAACAACCGCTATCCTTACCGCGGCACACACTTTGCAACCATTTACTTTTGCCAATGAGGATTCCGACATGACCGCTGCATCACCCTTTGGATTTTGCTTTAACACCAGTACCGTTCGCGGACAAAAGCTAAAACTCGACGAACAAGTAGACCTTGTTATCGCCGCGGGCTATGACGGAATTGAACCTTGGATCCGTGATATTCAAGCGTACGTCGACGCTGGCGGCAATTTACAAGACCTAAATAAAAAGCTCGCCGACGCAAACGTCAAAATGACCAGCGCGATCGGATTTGCGCGCTGGATTGTGGATGATGAAACGGAACGAACAAAAGCGTTAGAAACGGCCAAGCACGATATGGCACTCGTAAAACAACTCGGTGGCACTCACATCGCTGCGCCTCCTATTGGGGCCGTCGACATCGAAGGCTTTGATTTGTTCGCCGCCGCCGAGCGCTATCATGCGTTATGTGAAGTCGGTCGTCAGGCGGGAGTCATTCCCCAATTAGAACTTTGGGGATTCTCCAAGACCTTGAGCCGCTTAGGAGAATTAGCATTTGTCGCGACGGAAAGTGGTCACCCTGATGCGTGTGTTCTTCCGGACATCTATCACATCTACAAGGGCGGTTCTGATTTCACCGGCCTCGCAATGCTCAACGGAAAACGAATTCATTGTTTTCACGTTAACGACTATCCAGCCGACCCACCGCGGAGTACGATCGCCGACAAAGATCGAGTTCATGTTGGCGATGGAATCGCTCCCGTCAGCAAAATCTTGCAAATGATCTATGATTCCGGTTGCCGCGGGATGCTGTCACTCGAACTTTTCAATCCAACGTATTGGAAACAAGATGCGTTGCAAGTTGCTGTTGAAGGTCTCGCTAAGGTAAAGGCCGCCGTCACTAAAGCATTTCCACAGTAGTGTATCCTGAGCCTCCATAATGGCGTCCAGCAAACTAAAAAAACGATTATTCTTTCCGATAGCTGCCTTGTTCATTGGATCGCTACCGTTCCTGGGACTCGAGCTAGTCCTGCGAGCCTTTAATATTGCGGCTCCAGAAACCGTTATTGACCGCTCGTTTGGTTTTGGCCAATATCAGCCTCTTTTTGTACTAACCAAGGATCAAACTCAATTTCGAACTAGTCAAAACAAATCACTGTATTTTGGCACCCAGCGGTTTACACGTAAAAAACGTAACACAGAATTCCGCATGTTCTTTTTAGGTGGCTCCACCGTTCGCGGTCGTCCCTTTACCGTCGATACAGCTTTCGCAAAATGGGTAGAATTGGAACTCAACGCACGATCACGCAATGACACTGCATACCAATCTATCAATTGTGGGGGCTTGTCTTATGCCAGCTATCGCTTAGCGCGCATCAATCAAGAAATTCTGCAATACGATCCCAATCTCGTCGTGTTAGCGACGGGGCACAATGAATTTTTGGAGGATCGGAGTTTTACGGCGTCCAAAACCAACCAGTCCGACGAATCGCCTGCTTCATCTTGGCGATCCGTAAATTGGATTCGCTCATTGGCTGGAGATGACCTAGAGTCATTCAAAGCAAATTCTGAAAAACCGTTACCCGCCAACGTCACCGCGAGGTTAGATGCAGAAAGTGGCTATGCGTCCTACCAATGGAATCCCGCCTGGAGGCAAAACGTCGTTGCCCAATACCGTGAATCCGTCACAAAGATTATCAACCAGTGTCAAACAAAAAACATTCCAATCCTGTTGGTCTGTTTAGGATCCAATTTACGGGATTGTCCACCTGTCAAATCCGAGTTGCCGCTGACGCTCAGAAATGTGACCCGACAAAAGTGGCTCAGCTTATTCGACCAAGCAACACGGCATCATGACACCCCTGCGGTCGCCCTGCAATTTTTTCAACAATGTGCTGCCATCACCAACGAACATGCACTATTGCACTACCGCATGGCACGTTGTTTTGAACAATTAGAGCAAATGCAGGCCGCACGTAAACATTATTTGCTCGCCAAGGATCATGACATTTGTCCCTTGCGATTAACCGAACAAATGGACCAAATTATCCGAGAATTAGCGAACCGTTTTAACGTACCTTTGGTAGATGGGCGGGGAACCTTAGAGCGGGCCAGTGCCCAGCAAATTCCTGGTTATAAAATGTACATTGATCACGTACATCCCTCAATTGCCGGACACCAACTCATCGCTAAGACAATTGTCGATCAGCTCATCAAATCCAAATTAGTGACACACCAACCTGATTTATTAACTACGGATTACATGCACATGTACCAGACGCATTTACAAGAACAACCACCATCTTATTTTTCCAATGGTTTACGTCGAGTACAGTGGCTTGAAAATTGGGCCCGCCGGGACCGACAACAGCGAGAACTGAGGCCCTTCGATTTACGAGGCCAGCTTGCCAAAGCAGATCGATTATTGGGATTTAGCGAATTAGATCGCGCGGCGATTGAACTCACCAAAGCACTCGACCAATATCCGACCGCCTACGCTGCCATTGTTGAATTGGCACTCCAGCGACGTCAACAGGGCGACGATTATCATGCCAACTTTATATTGTCGTGGTTAGCAACACACCACGAAGAGAGTGAAAATTCCGATACCAGCCAAGCATTGGAGATTTCCAGCTACTAAATGGACGTCCTTGACTGTCTGACCCAAAACGCCCATCGGCATTATTTCACCTGCCAAGCTTCATCAAAGAAATTTGCATCGACGGGAATACCTGGGAAACGATAAATCGACTCGTTCGCAGCTGGCGCAGTAACAACATCAACAATGGCCCAGTCAGGAAGCATAGGAACTTGGCGTGCATTGTTCAGGTACGCATATTCGCGATAAGTAAACCCACTATTGATCACGATATATTTTTTCTGATTCAATGGGTTTGGGTAAATCAAAACCGGAACATGGCTATTACTAGGAAATGATTTGCTGCCGATCTGTACTTCATCACTAGTCCATTTTAGCGGTAAATCTTCGCGGATTTGTTTAAGTAGTTGATTTGATGAAAAATCACCCCATAAAATTAGATGGTGATTCGCGATATCCTCTGCCGTCACGTCAGTGTCTTTTTTTACTCGAGCATGCCCGCGAAAATGCTGTCGCCATTGGTCAATCGCATGTTGTTGTTCTCTAACTACCCAATCACCAATCACAGGGGTCATCGATTCAGCAGTCGGCGTTACCATCAGAAAGCTGTCCATAAATGCATCATCAATAGGGCCCTGCAGTCCATGTTTTTTAACCAAGGCTACAACGTCTGGTTTGCCTGCTACCCATTTTGATCCCGCCAGATGCACACTGGCTTTCCAAGAACGATCCGATTGCGGCCCAGGAAGCCTTACTTTTTTCCCGTTGATCGTAAGTTGAACAGGGCGAGTTATGTCAAACGGGCAAAAACCCGGATCCATCCGAAAGCTCAAACCAGTCGTTCCTGTCGAGGTAATTTCAAAGCTACTTGGTCCCAGAATTTTTGCGTCAACTCGGGCAGCCTCCCAATGCTCAATCAGAGCATCAATCGTGATCCAATATTGGCGATTATATTTCAGTGAATACGTAACCTTATGAACGGTCGTGGGAACAATCTCATTGCCTGCTTTGGCGAGGCTTGCCATTTTTCGTTCAATCAGCTGTTGTGAATCGGAGTGAATGCGATGACCTGAATCCGGCCCAATAATATGCACCATAGAGATTCCTTCTTTTGCCAACGCCGATTCCATCACATCAGCTGCCTGCTTCTGAATATCTTTCTCGCCGCTGTAGGCAACTATTGGGGCATGGAACAAATTAATTGCGCTATCATCCGCGTCATACCACCGCCACAGCTTCTCTTCCCACCAATACGGCACTAGTTTTTCTTTTTGAAAGAACTTTAGAAACTCCGGAGTCTCTGAGAACCCAGCGCCGGGATTTGCAGCAAACCAACGATCTGAATACAACACCGCAAACTGCCAACAAGCTGCCCCGCCCATAGAAAAACCCCGCACACTAATGCGATCGTTATCAACCTGGTATTGGCTTTTAACGTGTTCCAGTGCTTCGAGCACATCAACTTCACCCGCAAATTTAAAAGCGTTGCTATAACGACCATAGGGATGCAACACAATCGTATTTGCTGGACTGTAATATCCTGTTATTTTCGCTCGTTGATCCATGAAGTTTGTTTCGCTCAGCGTCTCACCGCGACCGTGAAACCAAACGTCAAGCCGCACTTGACGTCGTAATTCGGCAGAATAATTTTTCGGGATTACGAGCCCATAAGGCTGAGCCGATCCATCAAGACGCGAGCGATAACCTCGTACGACCAAGCCTGTTTCCTTAAGCCAGGGAGCATTGCCCGTTAACAAATCTGCGGCTCGCTGCTGCCCCACACTCAATAATTTGAACGCTTTTTTAATATCGCCGGCACTGAAAAACTCACGATGATTCAAGTTATCTTGCACACCACGGTAATAAATTTCTACATCCGGAATTAACTCTGTGGCTAATGATTGCGAACTGCCGCGCAGCGTCTGGAGTTGACGAGATAGTTTTTCTAGCTCTATCCGCATCCGCTTAGTGTCCTCTACAGATACGTCGACTCCGATCCGTGGGACTTGCCGCACAGCGGTGGGATCATTATCACCTTCACCATCTGCGTACAAAGAAAAAGAAGAACCAACGAATAATACGCAAATCAAAAGCAATTGTTTCATAGTATGCAGCGTTACTTTGTTAAAAAACGGGTGTGACGATGGAAAACGGTGTGGCGTCAACAGCCACTAAAAAGCACACGGGCTTTCGGATTCTTTTAACCATTGTAGATAATCTTCTTGTCGTGCGGGGGTATTCGGCGAGTAGCGAAATTTAAAATCTTCGATCAAGTCAATATTCAACCCTGTGGCTCGCCACCAATTTGAATCCGTGAAATCGGCGTCTAGTAATATCGCGCCGTCAAATCGTGCACCGCTTAATTCACAATTGATAAAGATGGATGCTTCGAGGTGCGAGGACGTAAAATTAGCGTCTTGAAAATTTGAACCGGTAAAATCTGCCATCAAACAATATGCTTCCGATAAGTCTGCGCCTTGGAAAATAGCTTCCGTAGCGAATACTTGTTCGAGTGCGGATTTTCGTAATCCTGCTGAAGTGAAATTTGCGCCATCCAACGTGGAACGTAAGAAGGAAGCCTCATCAAGCTTAGCATGGGACAAATCAACATCCGCCAAGTCAGAAGCTGCGAGAGTCGTTCCTCGCAAATCAGCACCCTTAAGCACCGCGCCGCCAAGTTTTACTTGATTCATTTTCGCACGTTGTATATTAACGTTAACGAGTTGTTGATTGGACAAATCGATGCCCGCCAGATTTGCCCCCTCCCATTGTTCATTTCCTGCCGCGAGTAATCGCAGTAAGGCAGCGATCCGCACTTGAGCCGTTGCATCATCGTGGTACACCGTCCAGAAGTCATCCGCAAGCGATGGAGCACTATCTTGGCGGGTCACAATATACCAACTGCTACAGACCATCGTGATGATCAACGCAATAAGTACGAGTCGATTTGGTTTCGTTTTGTTCGACATTTTACTTTGTATAACCATTTGCCATAAACCAACTCCACGCATCTTCAACACTACTGCGTAAAGGACTAATCGAATAATCGAGTTCCGCTTCCGCTCGTGCGCTACTGTAATAATGAAACAAACTGGACATTTTGATTGCTGCGGAATTGATGTCCGATTCTCGACGAGTAATTTTAGCCAACAAATCACCAACCCCCCCAGCAATCGCTTGAATCAACGGCCCCATCAGTTTTTTAGGCGGTTTCCCACCGCTAACTTCTGCGAACAAACACCAAGCATCAAAGTAGGAAATCGCATGTCCACCGAGGATATAGTTTCGCCCGACCTCGCCCTTTTCCATGGCTACGAGAATACCTTGGGTCACATCATCGATATGGCACAGCGTCATACCTCCCGTAGGTGCTAGCGGCGTGTGCCGTGAAGCGACCTCTAATAACATACGGCCTGAAGATGGTTTCCAATCCCAAGGACCAAGCATGAAGCCTGGGTTGACGATCGTTGCCTGTAACCCATCGTCGATCAATTTGCGTACCGCAACTTCCGATTCTGTTTTGCTGATGACATAGGAACAAGGAGTTTTTCCCGTCCGCGGTGATTCTTCATCAGCTGGTCTATCGGCAGTTCCGATTCCAAGTGCATCTACGCTGGAAACATAAACCATTCTCGCATCATGTTCGAGCGCGGCGATCGCAACGTTTCTTGTCCCCTCGACATTTATCTCCCGATGCTCGGTCAATTGCGACCAACCGATGTGTACCTTGGCAGCAACATGTATCACACGATCAACACCATTACAAGCGTCCAATAATATGGTTGCATCTCGAAGGTCACCGGTAATTGAAGTCACCTCCAAACCGACCAACGATTTATCCTCAGGGTTGCGGACTAACACTCGCACATCGTAACCTTGGGCTAGCAACGCACGGGTCACATTATTTCCAACAAAACCCGTTGCGCCCGTCACCAACACCTTCATCTAATTCTCCCCGTTTATCTCTATCCTCCTACGGCGAACATCGCCAGCACTGAACGGCTGTCTATCAATTAGATAGTGCCGCATGGCTATAAGCTAGATACCGCCGCACGCGATTTAGCGTTGCTCACACAGAAGCCTTCTCGATAGCTAATGCATAATAACCACTTCGCTAGGCATAAACAACAAAAATCGATTGACAATATGATATCGGTATGATATCATATTGATAGTATTCCGTTAGAATCCGTTTTCTGTAAAGGTGAGGTCCATGTCACACACGAGCACGACTACTAATATCATTGATGAAAAACGTTATAAACCAAAATCCGGCTGGGCCATACTACCAATCTCATTAGGATTATTTTTTGGTGGTATTGCCTTATTCGTAGTAACATTGGCGCATTTTTTAGCCCCCATTCCATTGATTAGCGCGATTGTGATGTTCATTTGTGGCCTAATCAGCCTTTTTGGATTTATGGCCATTGCTCCCAATGATTCACGGGTATTGCTGCTGTTTGGTGACTATCAAGGCACAGCCCGCGAGTCTGGCTTCTTTTGGGTTAATCCATTTTTCTCAAAGAAAAAACTCTCTCTCAGAATCCGTAACTTTGAAACTGGATCGCTCGTTCATCCCGAAGAAAAGAATCCCAGCACGGGACAAGTTGTCCGCAAAAAATCACGCTCTTCAGGTAAGCCATCTAAGGTTAATGATCGAGATGGTAACCCAATTGAAATCTCAGCAGTCGTCGTTTGGAAAGTCGTCAATACGGCGGAAGCTCTGTTTGAGGTCAACGACTATGAAGATTACATTTCAGTCCAGAGTGAATCGGCACTGCGCAACCTCGCAAGTCGGCACCCCTATGATAGTGAAGATCATGAGTTGTCGCTTCGTGGAAGTATTACGGAAGTATGTGTTCAGTTGCAGCAAGACATTCAAGAACGCCTCGACCAAGCCGGCATCGAAATACTAGAAGCTCGA
>JABHUV010000285.1 GCA_018658605.1 Planctomycetaceae bacterium
GATGTGTATCTTAGTAATTCACCACGGCGAGCTGTGAGGGCTTCTTACAGGGAACCGACGCAATGAAGTGGGAAAAGGGCATCAAAACAGCTGGTCTAGCGCGAGAAACGCTCAGACCCTACTATGGGGGACGACGAAATGCAGAAGTTACTGAAGTCATCGGAAGTTATGGAAGTCTTGGGAGTATGCAAGACGACGTTTTGGAAGCTAGTCAATGATGGCGAACTTCCCGTAGTTGAATGTGGCAAACTCAAACGATGGCGACCAGAAGTTGTAGAACAGTTTATTGAATCGCACACAAAGGGAGTAAAGTAATGGCACTTACGACTCGCAAATCTAAATCACAAGCAATCGGTGGTGGTTCATATCGCTTTGACGGAAAAATGTCCTACATTAGCAGTGACGGTTCCCGCAAACGACGTGGAGTAAAAGTAACCATAGGCCCAGTCGATGAAATCAAACGGCGAGATGCGGAAGCGATTGCCGAGAATATTTCCAACCTCATCAGATCCCAATCACATGCGATACCCTACTCTGCCCTGCAATTGAATTTTATTGGCAGTTTATCTAATGATGTTTATGATCGGCTTGCGTCATACGACTTAGTGCCTCAACGTGTGCCTGACGATGAAATCGATACTGATCTGACTATCGAAGAATTATTTGAGGGTTGGAAAAAAGCCAATTCACATTTAGCTGAAAACAGCATCAACAATCACGCCCAAGCCTACGGCAGCTTTGTGCGTTACCTTAAGGACGGGGCCTATGGAAAAGACACCTTGTTGTCTGACATCACCGTTGCACTCGCTACTGCTCATCGAGGCTGGCTCGAAAAGTGCGGCAGCGTAACCGGAGGCAACCTATCAAAGGGTACTGCCGGTAAACGCATCACATGGATTAAGCAATGGTTTACATGGCTTATTGATGCGGATGTGTTCGATGAAAAGAATCCGTTCCGCAAAGCCGATACCTCATCACCCGCCGATAGATCGAAAATGTGTTACGTCAGCCACGCCCAACGTCGTGAGGTGCGTGATGCCATGCCGACTGACCAATTAAAACACATCGTCACTCTAGCCCGTTTACAGGGGCTACGGCCGTGTGACATGGTAATGATTCAGGTCAAGCATGTTCACTTCGGTGATGGAACCGACCTTGATCCTGCGTTGGTAATGATACCGTCGATCAAGACGGGAAACCGCCAATGTCCTATGTTCCACACAGAGGTACAGGAGGCGTATCAAGCACTCACCAGGGGCAAGAAGAAGAAAGATTACCTGTTCGACCGCAAGGACTTTCAGGCGGTGCGTGACGGCGTTAAAACGATGAATGATGTCAACATCGCCACGGAGGTGAGAAAATACTACGAAGCTGAAACTGGAAAGGATTTATGGCGAAAACCATTTATCAACATGCGTAGTGCCTGCATCATCGAGTTGATTGAAATCCACAAGTATTCCGAATACGAAGTCAGTCAATGTGTCGGTAACAGCCCTAAAACGATTCGTAAGCATTACATGGATCTGTTACGTGCGGATCACAAGCGTGAAGCGGAATTGGAATTGGTTGCTGTTTGGGGCGCTTCAATGGGGGACAGAATGGGGGACAAACTTCCCATATCACCCGATAACACGATGTCACACGACGTACCAGACATGGTCACAAGGGAGGAAGTTGGACAGCGACTTGAGGCTCAGAAAACAGCTATTTTACAGAGTCTAACCGTATCGTTACGTAACGCACCGGATGCTGTGGAACCATTCCGGGTTGCCATTGAAGAAATGGAAAAAGTACACCACAGAGGATTCGAACCTCTAACCTTCGGTTCCGTAGACCGATGCTCTATCCAGTTGAGCTAGTGGTGCAGTTAACGTTCTACTCTTCTCCTGAAACCATAGAGTACCCGAGGATGCAGAATTATTCCAGTGCCGTCAAAAGACAAAATCCCGATTAATGCCTTCCATTTGTAGTAATCGGTGTTTTAGCTTAATCCCAGTACCTGCTGAAAAACCTGTTAGTTTATTGTTGCTGCCCAGCACGCGATGACAGGGAACCACGAGGGGGCAATTGTTGCCTCGCATCACACCGCCTACTGCTCGAGCAGCACCGGGATGCCCTACCTGTTTAGCAACTTCTCCGTAGGACATCGTATTGCCATATGGAATTTTTTGACAACAAGAGAGGACTTTTTTTTGAAAGATTGTCCCGGACATTTTAACTTTGATTTTTTTAAATGAAATATTTTGTCCGGCCGCGTAGCGAGTCAAGCAGCGTGCCAATTTTGACGCGTCAGCCCTCAGGCATAATGGCCGCCCAATCTCAGTTTCAACCAATGTTCTCGCGGTCGTCGCGGAATCGTGGTAGAAACTCAAGCGGGACAAACGACTACCGCTCCAAACCAAACACATCCAGCGAAGATCGGTGTTGAACAACTCAAGGCTGTAATCATGCATAAGGACGACCGAACGGAATCTACCTGCGAGATTTCTTCTTAGATCTTGACTTAGCTTTCTTATTGCCTCCGGATTTCCCATCGCGTGTCGCCATATTGTTGTCGACCACGAAAGAAACCGCCGTATCCCAAGTTGGAACGTCCCCATGGTCAATATCCGGGCGCGAAGGCGTCTCCTTTCGACGCCTACCTTGCCGCCGTTCCGAGCCTTCCGCATTTCGGTCACGGTCACGATTTTCCGATCGTCTTGAACGTGGTTCATCGCGGTTACTTGAGCGTTGATTCTCGCGTGGACGGCGATTTTCTCTGTCGCCCCGTCTTCGTCCTGAGTTTTCACGATCGCGGTTTTCGC
>JABHUV010000309.1 GCA_018658605.1 Planctomycetaceae bacterium
AATCATTGTCAAGCACGTCTAGCGGAAAATCAACTACATCTTCATCCACAGGAAATGCGTCATCACCAGCCGTAGGTACATCCGACGCTGCTTGTAAATTCATCGTAACCGTTGCTGTGTCCTCGCCCCCGTTGCTGTCTCGGATCGTATACGTAAAAGTATCAGTGCCGTCAAAATTGGCAGCCGGAGTATACAATACAAAATCTCCATTGTCAGACAAAGCGACTGTGCCGCCTTGAGTGCCTTGAGTTATAAACACAATACTCAATGTTTCATTTTCGTCTGGCGCAATCGTATCGTTAACGAGCAAGTCCAAGGCCACGTTACTGGAATCTTCAGTGACGGTGGTAATAATATCATCATTAGCGGTAGGCAAATCCTGGACCGGGAATACCTGAATCGTAACCGTCGCCGATGCATCACCCGTGTTGTTACCTGCCGTGTAAGTAAACACCTCTTCACCAAAGAAATCAGCGGCTGGCGAATAGATCAACGATTTTCCGTCGGCGGCAATCGTTACCGTGCCACTTTGAGAAGGTGTACTAATATCAGATATAATTAAGGTTCCTGGATCCGTATCTCCATCATTGGTCAGTACATTCAAACTGACATTCGTAGAATCCTCGTTAAAATTGAAAATATCATCTCCAGGACTAAATCCAAGATTAATTTGTAGTTGCAGTGAATCATAAATAATCAGTTCGGAATTGATTGACTCATTAATGCCAAAGAGCAACGTGTCTGTATGAGGCGAGTTATCGGCCGGATCCACACTAAGTGTCAGAGCTCCCGCATTGCTCGCGGTCATTGGCAAACTGAACACAAGGAATTGGCCGCCACCCAATTCAGTGAAACCCGCGGTAGCACCCGCTTCGTCAATCAAATTTGCATTGCTGAAATCACCGGTGTGTACATTTGGATATTGAGTACCATAAGTAAACGGCCCAACGGCTGTCACTAGTTCATTTTGCCACACAATATCCGCATATCCTGAGAACACACCTCGGGGGGTTGCCCGCACATCCGCCGTGAGTAGCCGCAAGATAAACGAATCGCCAACGGTTAGTTCCGAGATGGGATTACCCTGCAAATCCGTCGCTTCCACTGAATACTGAACCGAAGCTTCACCCGTTACCGTCATGCTTGAAACCAAGTCTCGCGTATTACCCGCTGCATCTGTAGCACGAACAGTAAAACTGTTGGCGCCTAGCTGATTCGCCGTGGGCCGCCATGTGAATTGTCCCGAAGTAGAATCGATACTCATTCCACTTACTGCAGCGGCCAGCGAATAACTGAATCCAGTGCTACCTTCTTCAGTATTATCAACATCGAATGCGAAATTAGTGGCTAAAGGTAGAGTCGCTGGAAATGCCGATTCAAACACACCAACGGCGGAATCGATCGTAATGTCCAGCGCAACTGAAGCTAAGCTCTCAACACCTTCGGATATTTGAGTCGCCGTTATTGAGGTTAGTCCATCGGCTAGCAGTAGATTACCCGCGGTGGTGATGTTGATTGAGTTACCGGTGGCAACGGCAGACGCTATTTCCTGAGTGCCTGCAAATAACCGAACCAAGGCGCCATCTTCAACACCTATCACATCAAATGACAGACCTGTTGCTACTGAACTATTATTGTTAGCTGTTGAATTATCGTCGTCGGCAACACCTGAATCGGATGCGGCCACCAAATCAACCGAAACGGGAGGTTCAACGACTCGGTTAATGAAGTGTTGGTCGGCTAGGGTCTGCCCAACGGCGAGGTCAAAGGAAATCGCTGCATTTGACGCTGGTGTTGTCTGTTTAAACGGAGCCGCAACAATCTGCTTTAATTGATGTGACCCATTTGGCAAATGGAATAAGTACGTCCCGTCAGCAGCAGTCAGCACTGAAAACTCATCAACATCCAAAACATCATCGCCATCAGCATCACTATAAACCGTCACACCTTGCAAAGTCTGTTCGCCAACATCGAATATGCCATTTAAACCTTCATCTACAAAGACTCGCCCGCTGACCACTCCATCGCCAAATGCCTCGCCAATAACAACTAATTGGTTTCCAGGAGCAACGGGTAAATCCGTGAATGCACCCCCTAGATTCTGACGACCGATCGCTGCAATCGCGTCCGGTACCGACATATCAAGCACTTGCGCAAACACGGTGAAACCGCCGTTTTGGTTATCCAAGTTGCTCGCGTTATCAGCTAGGTTAACGAACCATTGGCTCGTTGCACTATCTGGGTCACCGCTGAGCTTTGCCATGGCAACGGTACCCCGAGTATTGGAAACACTGAATTCATTCACTACCGCTGCGTCTGTCGGGATCGAAGTTAAATCGTTCACACTATTTAGGGTCGTACTGGAAGTTGCAAAGCCACCACCTTGCACAATAAAACTTGGGATCGAACGATGGATAATAGAACTGTTGTAGTCACCATCGGAAACATAATTCAAGAAGTTTGTTACTGAATTGGGAGCAGCGTTGGGCAGCATTTCCAATAACATCGTTCCTTGGGCTGTGTCTAATCCCACAATTGAAGCGGAGCCAAAATCCAACACAATACGATCGTTATCGTGGATCTCATAACCTTCATAGGAATGCACTGGCGTACCATTAACGTACATGCGCACCGTATTAGTAGCGTCCGTAGTATTACCCAGCAACTCGGTTTCACTAAACGTCGCGGACGTGTTGTTGCCGGCGTCGCCGGCGTTGTTGCGCCAAGTTGAAAACACATCGTCCAGCGTTGCATAGGAAGTGGGCGTGTCGATCACTGTATCACCATCAATATCC
>JABHUV010000324.1 GCA_018658605.1 Planctomycetaceae bacterium
CGTTTGTTGGTGTAAGTTAAACTGGATTTCGTAATCTGCGGCTGCTAACGACGTGGGGGCAACGGGGTTGATGTCCGGTGGCGTCGCTGTGCGAAACCCCCAGATGCAGATCGCTAGGAAGCCTATCGTTAATACCACTGCAGTGCGTTTGGTGATGATTGGAATTGATCTCAGGCTTGGCTGGGTGGAAGAGAGCGCCTCCGCAAATTGTCTGGCGTTGTTATATCGATTGGCAGGTTGGTTGGCGAGTGCCCGCACCAGCGGTTTGTGGCAGAGATAATTGCTAACTAGCGGCGCAATCGTCTCTCCGTCAAACTGTCGAGCGTCATGTGCGGTGATTGTTTTGTTCGGATTGGCGGCTCGTAGTGGCGACTGATTTTCCAGAAGATAGAACAGGACAGTTCCAAGTCCAAATACATCGGTTGCGGGGCCCACCTTGGATTGGCTCGAAAAAGTTTGCTCGGGAGACATGTATGATATTGTTCCCGCGACACCGGATTCCAGATTGCTGGGATCGTCGTGAGTAGAAATCGCCAAACCAAAGTCGATTAGTGTTGGTATACCATTAACAACCACGATATTTCGAGGCTTGATATCACGGTGAATAATGGAATTGTTGTGAGCCTCAGTGATGGCGTGGCAAAGATCAATTACCCATTGCACCGCAGTAGCTGGCTCTAGCGGTCTCACTTTAGAGAATTCTCGTAGCGTTGGTCCCTCTAGGTAATCCATAACCAAAAACGGATGTTGCTCATGGAAATCCAAATCTATCACCCGCACCAGATTGCGATGGTTAAGTTTCGCTAACAAACGCCCTTCCTCGATTAGGCGGTCTCGACTGGAGCTTCCCGGTTCAACGGAGGTGCGAGATAGTTTAATTACTACATTCTTTCGAAGCGTGGGGTGGCGCGCCAAAAATACGTCACCCTGGCCTCCGCTGTCTATGTGGTGTAGTACAGAATACTTACCAATTTGCACTACTTCGTGAATGTTAAGGGGTTCTGCCTGGCCAAGTCCAATGGTCGCTTCGCTGGGGATGTTCGTTTCCGAAGCGATGATTTTGTTGATGATGGTTACGTTGCTAGGCCGGTACTGCTTATAGATGTCGAAAATGATTGCTTCAAATTGGGGGAAAATGTCAAGGGTTTCTCTGAGGGGAATGTGGTTTTGTTGGGTCATTTCAATTTGCATACGCAAAATCAGCAACTCGCGGAAAAGTTTTGGGCGAATGCTGGCAGGAGCCTGATCTAGATAAACTGATATTTCCGGAATTTTATCCGTGAGAATGTCATCTTCGAACTGATCGCAAAGTCGATCAAAAACGATGTCGTTTGGGCTCCATCGGCTGGGAATGGCTGGAGAAGGAACGTTAATCAACGTCAAGTTCCCTTTCCAGAAGCGAGGTCCATTGCGAACGAATCATTCCCAATTTACGTTGGACGGTGCGAATACTGCGGTTCGTGCGCGCAGCAATTTCGGCTGATGCAAAGCCCTCAAATCGCAGTAGCGCAATGTCCCTTAGGAGTTTATTAGGAAGGCTGTCGATAAGGTACTGGCACTGCTGAATCATCATTACAATGAATTCAGGTGTCGGAGTTTTATTACTCATAGCCGAGATCGCTATTGGTATTTCTCCTATTCCAGATCCCGGAAATGCAGATTCTGTCCGTACCATCCCGCCACCGCGTTTTTGGCATTTTTCAGCGATGGCTTGTCTGATAGCGTGGCGGCTCGTAAGCATGATTAAGATTTGCCATAGGTCTTCGCGACTATTTAGTCTATGAAAACGATTATCCTTTACGCCCTCGAAAAAACTATTGAATGCCTTTGCGACGACGTCCTCGTCGTCGGCCATTCGCTGGGGGGTCGTTTTTAGGTAATGCCGAGCAACAATTGATATCCGGTCGAAATATTCCGCCCAAATTGAATGAGCGGCTTGCTCGTCTCCTTCCCGCAGAGCATGTATCCAACGAGTTATTGAACTGGGAAGCTTTGTGTTTCCGGTCGACGTTGTGGGCATTGCGCGGTTGTTATCGGAAGATAAGAGTCGGGGGAAATATATTCGTTGCAATCATTGTCAGTGCTGGGACGCACAACTATATCACAGAGGACACATTATATGTTAAATCACAGAGAAATAGAATCATAAAAACAACACTGGATCGCCAATGTTTGAACGATAAAATGTTGAATTTTATCGGGTTGCATATATTTGAAAACCGCATAGTTCAAAATGCTAACGTGTAGTTAGATATCTAGATATCTCTGAGAAAAATAATCTTTAAATTAGTCAATTGGCACTATTGATTCCGAGTAATGAATATTCCTCGTGGGATAAATAATTCCAATTACCTGTTGCCGCACTGTATATGGGTAGTGCTCTTGGGGCGGAACGCTTGCGGTATTCGTTTTCAGTCCAACCCATTCGGATGTCTTCGCACATCTTTGCGATTTCTTGTGGACTTGGTGTTTTTATGAGTTTTACCATCGTCGTCTCCGTGTATTTGAAATGTGGGATTGAGTTGTTTTAAGATACTATTGGGTGTAACCGCAAAAAACGTGCCAAATCATGTTAATGTATTCCGGTGCCTATTTTAGTCCGTGTTGTGTATCATCCGTGTTAACTCGCTAAATATAGCTTCTGATAGAGCGGTAAAGTCTGGTTAAAAATGGTACAGTGTACGGTATTGCTACACCAGTTATTTGTTGCTCGGATAGCATACAAGGTATATTTCAAATGGCTCATTCGCTTCATAACCCGCTCGTAACTCTCCATGATTCACGTGGCCGTATTGTATTTGCCCAGCCTCTTATTAAACATTCAGCGTCGGAAGTCATTTACAGTCAACCTTGGGATTGGGTACGTACGGATAAAGAGAGAAACGATATTAGGACGGCGTTTCAAAAGGTATTATTTGATCGCGAATCGATTACTATTCGTGCGAATTTCTATTTTGGCGACGCGCCAATGCTTTACGAATGCAACGCCGTCCCTGTCGACACCGATGATATTACAGTAATGGCAACTTCAGTACCGATCGATACGGCTCACAATTCTCTCTCGAACCGAGAAGTTGAATGCTTGCGAAAATTGATTAGTGGGAAACACACCGCGGCGATAGCCGTGTCGATGGGCGTCAAGACTACAACGATCAATACCTACAAGCAACGCATCAAAGAAAAGTTAGGTATTGATACTTTGTCAGGGCTAATTGCTTGGGGCTGTAAGTATCTAGGGTGATTATTTCGCCACAGTTCGACGACGATCACTGCCCGAGGTGCGGGTTCAGGTCGAAACAAGTATTGCCCGGTAACGCTCGTGTTGTTTTCGCGATGCTTCACGTCTATCTATTTGGACGCGGACCCTTGGTTCAGTAGAAGATAGGTCCCAGATTTGCCTGCAACGGCAATGTCTAGCTTTCCGTCGGCATTGATGTCGGCCGTGCGGATTTGCAAGCCTATGCCAACGCGACCTTTGCTGATTGCGTGTTTTTCGAAACTTGCTTGTTCCGTATCGATACTAAAATAGCTGATTTCGATTGGATCTTTGGCGCCGGCGTCGCGCCCGTTGTGAGCGAAATATCGTTTTCCAGTTATTAACTCAGGTTTGCCATTTCCCGTAATATCCGCGAGGTGGAGCGCATGTTGCTGCGAGATAGAGCGGTCGATTTCGTGATGTGCAAATTCCACCGTGCCGTCGTTTTTCCCTTTGTTTTCCCACCATGACAAGCCATATTCGTGGCCCGCTGCGTAAATAATATCGTTTTTTCCGTCAGAATTTACGTCGAATACTAACATCGGTACAGCCCCATGGACGGTCCAGTCTTTATGATATCGCCAGGGCTTTGCAAAATACGGTGGTCCGGGGTTTTCATACCAACCGTTACCGGTTAGCAAGTCAACATGTCCGTCACCGGTGATGTCCCCGACACCCATTCCGTGGCCGTTTCCCCGTTCCCCGATGATGTGTTTTGATAAACTAGGCGCACCGTCGGGGCCCGCTGTGTTTAAGCTCCAAATGTAAAAGGGAGTATCCTTACCCCAGCTATTTACCAACCATTCAGGAACACCGTCGCCGTTGATATCGGCCATTAGTTGCCCTTCATTCTGAGAGGCTTTGGTATCAACGAGTAAATGTTTTTTCCATAATTGTCCTAAGCGTAGTTTCTCCTTGCCGGGGTTTTCGAACCAGTTCACAGTGCTGGGAATGAAGGAACCGGCAATAATATCCATTTTTCCGTCGTTATTGACGTCATACGCGAAATCTCCATTACTCTCAACATAACCATTGAAATCTTCAATGGAGCGTACTGGCTGCGGACGGAATTCCGGATTGCGATACCAAAATCTGCCGGCGCATACGTCCAATTTACCATCACCATCAAAATCGGCGATATCAATGCCCTCGTTGGCATCTACTGCCAGCGGTATTATTTTCCAAGATAGTTCGGCCTCATCGGCGTGCAACCATGTATTGGCAACACATATAAGCGAGAAAACAACTGATAGGGTGGGTAATATGTTGCGTACCATGTGTCGTGTTTTCCGTGAGTTAATTCGACTTGAATAACGTACCGGCTTTGATTATACCATTCTGAATTACAGCCAGTAAGTTCTTCTTGTCCTCTATCAGGCTAATATCACTCAAAACATCACCGGCGACCACGAGAACATCGGCCGTTTTTCCGAGCTCTAGGGTGCCGAGCGTGTCTTGGACACCGATAATCTCCGCTCCCGTTCGTGTTGCACAGGTGAGTGTTTCCCTAACGGTCAACCCAACATGTTCAACGAAAAATGTTAACTCCTTTGCGTAGTCTCCATGGGGATTCCAAGCAAAACCATAGTCGCCGCCAAGTCCTAAGCGACCTCCCTCGCGAATAATTCGTTGAGCACTCGCCGTACCAGCATCGAGTGTTTCCTGATGCCCATCGATAATTTGTTGCGACATGCCAAAACTACTTCCATGATCAATCGAGGCTTTCTCGAAATACAAGGCAGGGACTACCGGAACGTCGCGTTCTAATAATAACTGCATTGTTTCGTCATCCATAAATGTACCGTGTTCGATGGAATCGAATCCCGCAAGCAAAGCGTTCTTAATTCCTTGTGTGGCCCGACAATGTCCAGTCACCTTAAGATTGTGGTTATGAGCTGTGTCGACCACCGCACGCATTTCGTCGAAAGTCATACATAACGTATGATGGTCATTAGCGTCCGGAGACGCGGCATCACCGGTTGGGTAAGTTTTGATCCATTCGACTCCGTCCTTGACGAGTTTGCGCACGGCAGCGGTGGCCTCGGACGGGCCGTTGACTAGCAGAACTAGACCGTCCATTCCAATTTTTCGATAGTCTGGATTCCAATCCATCAAACCACCGACGCCACATATTTCACGCCCACTCGCCGTCAAACGCGGCCCCCTAATAACTTCCTCGCAGATAGCCTTTTTTAACCAAACATCAATATTAAACAACGAACCACCGCTACGTGCGGATGTATACCCCTGGTCTAAAGCACAGGCTGCATTTTGGGATGCCAGTAAAGTGACATATTCGACTGGATATTTGATATCCAAATCTTCTAGTGTTTCGACGTTAAAATAGCTAGGGTGAAAATGTGATTCAATTAACCCAGGAAGAATTGTACCGCCCTGAGCATCTATGACCAAGGAATTACTGTCATGCACGTTTGGTGCATTATCAGCGGCACCTACGTAGGTTATTTTACCATCCACAATGTGCAACTCACCGTCGCGCTGCGGATCATCACCGTTACTTTTGAAAATTACGCCGTTTCGAATAACGGTTGGAACTGAATTACTTATCATTGGAAAATAGGAAGTATTTACTGGATCGAATTAGAAGTTTATGGCCTGTGATCACGCCAACCGTAGACGCTAGCCGTCGTTAGATGTCATTATAGACGATTGTTTGGCGAATAGTACACGAGTGAGAAAACAATAGCGCACAAAAACGGATAAGCCCTTAAATACGACGCTGTGTTAGTGTTATCATTTGGTGGCCCCGAGGGTCCGCAAGACGTCCTGCCTTTTTTGCAAAACGTTACTCGAGGCCGCAACGTACCAGAAAGTCGATTATTGGAGGTAGCTGAACATTTTCTAGCGTTTGGTGGCGTGAGTCCAATCAATAGCCAAAACCGGGAATTTGTGGGATGTCTGTCCGAAGAGTTGCAGGACCGAGGCGTTGATATTCCGCTTTTGTTCGGTAATAGAAATTGGCATCCATATTTAGTTGATACCTCACTACTGCAGTGCAAGGTGGGTATGCGCATATCCTGATTGTTGTGACATCCGCTTTTAGTTCTTATTCCGGATGTCGGCAATACTTAGAAGATATTGAGGCTGCCATTGCTTGCATGGATCCAGCGACTTCGCTAGAAGTAGATAAAATCAGACCATTCTACAACTCTTCAGGTTTTATCAGATCGATTCGATCCAATTTACGCCAAACAATTGGCACATTCAATGAAGACGAAGACGTGGAGATCTTTTTTACAGCACATAGGCTACCGCTGTCGATGGCGAACAACTGTGAATATGTGAACCAATTGAGAGAGGCGTGTTCGTTCGTGATGGAGCAGTTCGAGAACAATCCCTAGCAGTTGTTATTCCGGAGTCGTAGTGGACCAGCCACGCAACCGTGGTTGGAGTCGGACATTTGTCACGCTATCAATCTTTCAGATTATCAGAATGTAATCGCATGTTCAATTAGTTTTTATCTGACCATATGGAAGTGCTTTTTGACCTAGATGTCGAAGAAAGAGATGCGTGCGAAATACGCAGAATCAAATTTGGGCGTGTTGCGGCAGTTGGAACCAATCCAATTGTTGTTTCAGGAATCGCTGACTTAATTGAACAACGCTGCGGAACAATGCAACAGGTATTAACACTGGGTGTACGGGGTGAATGGTCTGATCATTGTGAGTTAGGCTGTTGTCTTAAACCGCAATCGTAAAATTAGACGCTGACCTGCACACCCGCGTTGGTAAAGATGAGCCGTGAACCGATTTGTGACGGCTCGAGAGCAAACATTTGTGCGATAGCTTTTCTGTAGGCCCTGATCTGAGGTCGATAGTGGGATACCCTAGCTTTCAATTCGTCAGTGCCCATGTGAACGCGATCTGTTTTGTAGTCACATATATCAACGGCGACTATTTTTTGGTCGACACGCATGACTACCAAGCGGTCGATGAATCCCCTCAATAAATTCCCGTCCATCGTGGCGCAAATGGGGTACTCATTGTGGACCGAAAAATGAATAGCATCTTGGGGGGGTTCGTCAAACTGGCGTAACGGACTCGTCATGTCTTCAAAATAGAAGTTAGTGTTCAGTATCAGTGCAAGCGGACCATTTTCATTAAACATTGCGATATGGGATTGTAATTCGTCGGAAATACTACCGTATTTAATTGTGAATAATTCGGTTGCCTTCTCCCAATACAAGCCCTGAGCCCATTCGATTTGCTCCATGAAGTAGTGAAGCTGGGAACCAAACAGCAAGGCCGTTGCGGACGGGGAACGGAGCACACCGGACAACAGGAAACGATCACCCCCTTCGAGTGATGATGGCGAGGCTGTTGACAAAGGTGGGGGTTGATTTGAGGATTCGTTGGCTAATGGTACAGGAAGAGTGGCTGCGGTATTGGTTGGTTTCGAAATGTACGCTGGCAATTGTTCAAACCAATCATGATTCCCTATAGAATACACAACGCTACTCGGCGACTGTGAATATTGATTATGAATTGCCATTTGAATAATGCCGGCGCTGGTTAACGGTGGTGTTTTAGGCGATTTGGGTTGACATGGCCCAATGATATAAAGGGCGCGCGCCGCTCGCGTTAATGAAACGTAGAGCACGCAAAGACTCTCGTTAACGTATTCCGCGATTGTACTCTTGCACGCGTTGCGATAGCGAACTGGAAGTAATTCTTGGATTTGAATATTACGGTACATAAACACATCGGTGATCTCTTGGGTGCTGGTGTTCCTAGTCACTGCATACGTTGGTGCGCGCGGTGCCAATGTCGATTCCAACGTTGGTAAAATAACCGCATCAAACTCCAACCCTTTTGATTGATGAATAGTCATTACCCTAACTCGTGCCGCCTCCGGTTCACTAAATCGTTCCTTTTCCACAGCTTGTATGAATTCATCTAGTCTAAAACCGCGTGAAAAAGTATACGCGTCAGCAAATACTAGTAAGTGTTCAAGCCGCGTAAATTGAATCGTGTCGACGTGGGGTTCCAGCATTAGTACAAGTTCGTTTAGAACAGACTGAAATCCGTTGGCGGCAAAAAGTTGCCGAAATCGCAGCGACGCGTCACACGCTGATTTGTGTTTTGAGGACTCAGCATCGTAGCCGAACATATCAGCCAAAGGTGAGTGGTACACATGAAATTGAGCCACGCTGTTTTCGGGATGCTCGATTAGCGACAGTGCCGACAGAACCAACTGAACGGCGCTGTAGTTACTCAGAGGATTTCCGCCATCCTCACTACAAGCAATTCCACGAGCAGTTAATAGGTGCATAAGCGTAGCGATTGAGTCATTAGTGCGGACTAAAATCCCAATTTGCATCTCGCGATTGGCCGCAAGTAACATTTCTGTCTTCTCTGCGGCTAGCCTCAAGCAACATTGCAAACGTTCATTTTTGTCATTGCCTACCTCGGCGTTAATATATTCGACATACCCATCATGTTTTAAAACGGGCGTTAAAGCTACAAAATCCTTTTGCCAATGGCCTAACGTGTCGGCGTGCACGCTGGGGTTTGGATGTGCGTCAAGGTTGCTGAATATGGTATTTACAAACTCCACGACGACCCGTGAGGAACGGTAACTTTGCTCGAGTGTGTCACAAGAAATACTAGATAAGCTCGACTCTAACCTATCAAATATCTCTCGTCGTCCACCTCTCCAACCATAGATTGCTTGCTTTACGTCACCAACGCAAAAAAAAGAGCTATCGTGTTGTTGTGAAATGGCAAATGCTAGGGGTTCAACAATGTTCCATTGGGGGAGGGAAGTATCCTGAAACTCGTCTAATAGCAAATGTGCGATAGTCCCGTCCATTCGAAACGATGATTCAAAATTACGTTCGCCACGCCCCAAAAACCGAGGCACGTCGCCGAATTCTAGACGGTTCGACTCACATTTTATCCGATTCAATATATCGGCGTATTTAGACAAGATTGAAAATGTTGCGCTAGTCTGGTTTTCTAACTCCAATATCTTGAGCGCGACAACATGTTTTGTTAATGGCAGATACGCATCGACAAGACAGTCCGGCAACGGCTTTCGAGAGAACGTACGTTCACCACCGAGGATCTTTTTGAACAACCCCCCCTTGATTGCTGTATCCCAGTCATCCGCACGGAGCGTGGCGAGATCAGTTGTCAGGGTTTTAATAAATGGGACGCATTCGTCATTTTCCATCAGTAAAGTAATTACGTCAATTGCTGACGAAATCTGGTCGGAAGTTAATAGCTGGCAAGCAGATTCTTCCCGTAGGTCACTACTCCACGCCGCTGCTGTCGATTGGTAAAATGGAGAAATTAGACTACTGATTGTCTGGCCAAGGGAACCCAGAATACTTCGATTGTATTTTCCCTTATTGATGAATCGCATTAGACGAGCTGACTCTGTATCAGTCAATTGATCGAGCAGTTCCACGATCGCACGTTGTTTTTGCTCTGCCAACTCCCGCGGCGTTGCGATGGACCAAAGCGCGCCTACACCCAATTCATATGCGTGGTTTGACAGAAGTTTTGCGAAATATGCGTCTAGAGTACTAACGTTAATACGATGTAGATTATTGACTAAGAATAAAAGAGCCTCCCCAAATCGCGACGTACTGGATGAGTCTATTTCCAGCTCCGTGCTGAGGCTCTGTGCGTGAGTATCAGAAATAGTCGCCGCAGCCAAGCGTTGCAATATTCTAACCAATATTTCTCCGGCGGCCTTGCGCGTGAATGTTGTGGCTAAAAGTTTCTCCGGTGGAATTCCGTCTAAAATCAATGAAATATACCGATTTGACAATTGAAAGGTTTTGCCAGTACCCGCTGACGCACGTAATAATACGTTGTTGATAGTCATTCGATTGTGCCTCGTGCAGGGATTGGCGAGGTATTATCTAGGGCCGTATCGCCAAGCAGGTAGGCAAAATCACTAAAGAAATTAGGTTTTGTATCGTTACGCATTTTAAAGTCGTTCGAATTGATGGCCTGCATTACATTGAGCGCGACCAAGTCCGCAGAGTTCAACTGTTCAGAGTCCCATTCCGCAAAGTATTCGCCGATGGCCGGCAGATCATTGCAAATATTGATGTACCCCAATCTAACTTCCGCGGAGCCTGTTAGGGACTTAGCGATATGGCGGTAAAGTGGTAGTTGAAGATCTTTCCAATAGGGAGCATCCTTGCACCTGTGTACCTTTTCGGGTTGTTGGCAGGACTCGGACGATTTATAGTCGAAAATAGACCAACTGGAACTAGCTGCATGATAGTCAATTCGGTCAATTCGCCCTCGTACAATTAGGTCCGGATGATCCATTGAAATTGGAACCCCGGGGTTGCAGCTAAATTCTGTTTCAATAATCTCCCAACCATCGGCGATCCACGCGGCTTGCCAACACGCGAAAGCGTGCAATCGTTTGCATAATTGTGAAACCTGAATTTGAATTACTCCGTAGGAATACTTTCCGTAAAGCTTGTCGGCGCGTGACCGTAACTGCGATTCTAAATAATCATAAATAGCCTCAGCGTCAGTGCTACTACTGAACACAGACTTTCCAAAATCGTTCAACGTATCATGTAGGAGATTGCCAAACGCTAGCGCGGATAGTTCGCGTGAGTCGTCAGTTACGGCAGCAATCGCTAAAATGTGTTTTAAATAATATCGCGTGGGGCAACTTAGGTAATCTCTAAATTCAGTTACCGTAAATTCTGTCCTGTTAACGTCAGCGAACGCGATATCTACCATCTTCGGAGGATTTGCCGCAACGTTGTATATAGGCGAAAGAGTTTTCGATTTAGGTTCCACTGACGAAAAGTTATTTAAACGTTCTGCCGTTTGCCGTGCATCTCCAGTGAGAGCAAGCCTGCTAGGCCATAATGGCATTCCCATAGCGTCCGTTCGCTTGCAAAAAAATGTAACCGTGTTACGGCTATTGGCTAATAACGCAGTGGTGTAAGCGTCGCGCGCAAAGCGACGTGTGTTGTCAACGAGCCCCAGTGACGTTCGCAATGAGTCGGGAAGGAAAAGGTCGGAAGTGATAGAAGATGGGATGGTTCCCTCATTAAATCCGGTAACAAGAACATTGGCTTGTTCTCCCCACACCACGTCGAGCCAACCTGTGATCATGACACCCGACGAAACCTGGATAGTCTCGAATTGCTTGCTTGCGAGCTGGATGGCAAGCTCAATACACTCATTGGCGACGCACTCGATATTAAAAGAGTGATCAGCTTCAGCGAGTTCGGCTATTGATTGTGAAATCGCTCGAGAACCGCAAAGCACGGCGGTGTCCTGTGGATTATTTGTGTCTATAAGCAACGAGCCATAAAGGCTGTTAAGGATTTCCATGATCGTGTTACACCAGTGGGACAACCGGGCGGTCCCGGATGTTAACGGTAGTACCAATTTGTCCAATTTGTGTAGAGCATCCGCGAGCGTTCCGTATTTTCCTGTTAGACCGCGAAGTCGACCCGAATGGCGTGGTAGGTGTTCTTCATGGAAATGGTCACTTATGGATATTAAATCACCCACGATACCTGCTTCAGTTAGATATTGCTGGATGTCTGGAAGTCGGAGCAATGACGAAAACGACTGGTAGCTATTGGTTTGAGCAAAGTCACCTAAAACGCGTAATGTGGTGATCACAACGTTGTCCTGAAGAGATCGACCTCTTAATGGACTAACGCAAGTTGATTGTCTGTTAAAAAGTCGAACGATATATGGTTGGTCTGTAGGGTCCGGACAGGCGATTACGAAATCTTGTTGGCTGTTGGTGGCGGTAGAATATTTAGCTATAACTGTCGCGCACGCCAAGGCTTGTGAGCTGGGAGAATCCACCATCGTCAGCTGGTTGTCTGTAATCGGCAGGGGTTCGTCATGCCACTTATCTGAATTTAAGGCGCCGTTTTCGTGGAATCGGTTTTGCTCGCTTTCTGGCGCAAATGTCAGAACCGTCAAATTGTCAGAGACGTCGTTTAACATTCCTTGAATGGTTTGATTGACGTCGACGCAACCAGCAACAATAATCGTTTTTTCCGTACAACATTCGGATTGCTGGACAGCGATCATTCTTGCGGTTTGAATGTCCCAAAACCCAAGGAGATCGACTTCATCATGATAGGACCGTTGTAAAACGCTCAGTTGCTGCCAACGCTGAACCTCCGCGGTGTGCCCAGATTGATCGCAATATTCAACAACGGATTGGAAAGTTTTTAGGTCCCCTGCGAGTTCTGTGTGTAGTGTTGCCAGCGTTTCACCGATTGCATACCAGGATGTAAAATCCTCCATATGCGGCGGTGTGGGAAAAACACAGTCCAAGTTATGAGTTGAAGCGGCGTTGCGTGCGACATCAGACCAAAGCAGCGCCTGTAGAGAGGGGGATGCAGTGGGTCGGGCTGTGTATAAATATTCCGGAAGGTGACCAAGCGTAACCGCCGTGGGCGGTAAAAAACATAGATTGTTGGTCTGGCAATGCTCAATTAATCGCGTTAAAAGAAATTTGACGGCCGTGGCCGCCGGCAACGCGATTATGGTGTCACTTAGATCTAGATTTTGGTTAAATGTATAATGTGACGTCAGCCAATGGGCTAGCGTTTCAATTGGTGGAATATCCCAACCTAAATATACATGCCTTTGTTTATTCACGAGTGAGCACACCAATATCCGGTAGGTTAAGTGTTCGAAATTGAGTTCATCCACTTGTGGACTAGTTCGTTCAAGGTGCCAGTGGAACGCACGACAAACAAACGAGCATCGTGGGATTTAATTTGAATGTCTATTGTAATATATTCACGCGGTAAACAGTTAATCACACGATCCGCCCACTCAATAAAGACGTAGTGTTTGGATTGGTACATTTCCTCAGGGCCCAGTTGGGAGAATTCGTCGGAATCTAACAGCCGATAGGCATCAAGATGGAAAATGGAATTCGTTCCGACATACTCATTGCACAATACGAACGTGGGGCTAGTAATTGAGTTTGCTTCTATTCCACATTCATGTCCAACGCCTTGAACGAAGGCTGTCTTCCCGGCCCCTAGCGTGCCGATTAGGGCAACCGTCGTACCGGTGGGGATACATTTAACGAAATGATGGCCCAATTTATGAGTATCCGACAAGCTTCGACTTAAATATGTATGTTTCATCTTATTGGTTTATGAAGGCCTTAGTGTGAATAACCACGGATATCCATGGACTTCGTATCGCCAGAGTCTACCAAAAGCAGATATTCCGCTTCCTGGGTAACATATCCGATCTTTGTTATAGGAACATCGTCGGGAAGTTGGTTCAAATGTCCAACGTAGCTTGAACTTGCGGTAAAAAGCAGTTCAAAATCCTCACCATCGTAAAGCGCGGCTTCGACCGTCGTATGTGGCCCAATAATTTGTGGAGAGGTAGGAATATCTGCCTCAATAAGTGTAGCTCCAAAATTAGCGGAGTTTAAAATGCTATGCAAGTCTATCACTAAGCCGTCCGTAATATCAGTAACGGCATGTACGTCAGGGTCGTCCCCAAGAATAAGACCTAGCTCAACGCGTGGGTTAAATGATAGATGTCGGCCAAGGCGACTACCACCGAGTGTGCCTGATACGAAAATTAGATCATCAGCCTCGGTACCGAACCGGAACCGTACTTGATCGTGTCTGGCCTGCCCTAGTACTGTCACGTTAATGGTGAGCGGGCCATCATGCGATACAAAATCACCGCCGATAATCGAGCAATTATACTTGTTAGAGATACTATGCATGCCAGCGTAAAGTTCTTTTAATTCGTCTAGAGTGAAAGACTTGGGAGCGACAATTGAAATAATGACATAGGTTGGTATACCACACATTGCGGCAATATCGCTAATGCTCGCACCCACGCACTTGCGACCGATCAAGTCTAAGCGGTTGGAAGATACGTCAAAATGCACCCGATCTACAAGACAGTCGCTAGTAATTAACTGCTTCATTTCGCCATGCGTCGTAAACATTGCCGCGTCATCACCTACGCCTGGACTTGCAACAGTTTGTTCACTGAGGGTGACTTTGAGCCAGTCTATGAATTTGCTTTCCATGTGGCCATTTAACACTGTTGCTAGGCCTGTGAATAGGCCTTAGGCAAAATCGAATGCAACCCGTCGTCAGCGCGGCGGATGGAACCCGGGGCTATTGTTGAAACAGTTCACCGTAAAGAAAATCAGCATCGCGATAGATATAGAAAGACATCGGCTTACGGGTTTGAAACATTTCAGTGTTCAGGACGTAGCTCAGATTTTCAAAAGTTACCGTCTCCCATTTGTGAAGCCCTAACAGGATATCACCGGACTTGAGACCTTCGTTTGTTGCTGGGCTAGTGGCTTTAACCTCTGTGATTTTTAGACCGCCGCGGTAACTGGCCTGCTTACTCGACGCTTTGAATTTAACCGGAACGACTCGTATTCCAATTTCCTGCCATACGCGGGCGGCGAGAATATCGTCTTTGGGTAATAAATTTTGCATCGATATATGGAGAACTCGCGTTGTCCCAGTCCTTTCAATGGTGAGCTCTATTTCGTCAGTCTGTTGCGATTCCAATAATCGCTGATATACAAACGCCGGCCACCCTAAAGCGGCACCATTTACATGCGTAATAACATCGTCCGTTTTCAATCCCGCGTCGTTAGCAAGACTGTTTCGATCTACCTCTGTGACAACAATCCTTGGAGAACGTTCCCTAAAAGATACCGCTAAATTCAATCCGACATCGAGACGTTGTCGACTGCGAGACATCAGTATTTCCTTGGCAACCACCATCGCGCGATCCATGGGAATCGCGAATCCTATCGACTGCGCACCTACTCGGACAGCAACGTTTACGGCGATGGCATCACCCTGAATATTGATTAACGGCCCGCCTGAATTACCGGGGTTAATACTCGCATCGGTTTGGATCAAATTGTCGTAGAATTGATCCGTATTAATTTCAACACGGCGATGCAGGGCACTAATGATTCCACGAGTAATTGTGTCTTCGTAACCATAAGCATTCCCAATAGCAATCACCGTTTCTCCAAGCATTAAATCCGAGGAGGTCGCCAAAGTCATTACTTGGAAATTCGTGTCTGAACTGATCTTAATAACAGCTAAGTCGATCTGCTCGTTAAAACCAATTAGCTTTGCAGAGTGCGTTGTTTTTGGATGACTTGCCAGTGGATTTAATTTGACCTGAATGTTATTAATACCAGCGATCACATGATAGTTCGTTAAAATATATCCGCTGCTATCAATAATCAAACCAGTACCCATTCCATTCACCTGTGAAGTCTCGCGTTGGCCGGGTAAAGACGTTATGGTCGTGGTCTTTTTACCGCTAATATTGACAACAGATGGAGCGGCTTTTTGTACAGCCAATACAATCGGCGAATAGCGACTAGCAGGTTCCTGTGCCATAGTGGTTGCAACGAATAGCAGCGCTGATGCGACAGCGGAAAACTTCGCGAATTGTTGCAAACGTAAGAACAAAGAATTGTCATCCCTAAACACACAGCTAAATATACGTGTTAAACGTATTACCGATACATCATTTATCGGTTGTCGGGATTGTAAGTGTTGACTCAGGTCAGCGGACGCCGGAGCATCGCTAGAATCGCTTTAAATTAACACCGCATTTAAACCACGTTGGAGCGTTTGGCCTTCTTGATAACTCCTCGCAAAAACTGAAAGACAAGAAACAACAAAAATGGGTATACTGGCCACAATCTAAGTAGAATTGGGGAATCTTTGCCAAGTACCATTCTAGGGGTTGACTGTGCAGTTTGGTGAAGATCGCGAAAATCGGAGAGCCGCATTGTGTCAAATGTGGCAAACAGTCCAATAACACCTAGTGTCAATAACAGTAAAAAACAACCCGCTCCAGACATCACACCTTTAAATGCGTCCGTTTCAGTTGGGTGCGTGTCAAAGATCTCAATCTGTCGCCCTTTTCTTAACGACAACGGAATCATTTCTGCGGTTTCGCGGGCTTTCGCGTACTCCAGCCACGTTGGTGAAAATGCGTTTTCTTTCGAGGCGAAAATAGCAGCAAGTTGTTCGTCAGTTGACTCATTGGCAAACGAACGTGAGGGAGCTGTTCGTTGTTCATTGGAAAATAGATACTGGGTGTGAGTCTGATTCTTGTCACTATTGGACCATTGGAGTATCGTCCCGTTACGCATCTCTAGCGTCAGGGATATGTCCATTTCAACGTTTGGCGAGATTGGAATTGATGTGCCTGGTGAAAGGGCATATAGAGATTTCGATTCACCCACTATTGCACTCAACTGCAATAAGTCACGGGTTAGGGCGGTGGTGATTTTGTTTAGTTGGCGAGTGTCCGCATTTTCGCGAATAATTATTTGTTGAGTTTCTTCTAAGAAATCATCCGCAGATAACCGGCTAAAACACATCGTCCGCAGTACAGCGTCGGATTCAAATCGAATCATCTCGAGTTCATAGGCGAATAGTGAATCCGCGTTAGCGTCAACGATTATTAGGGAAAAACCGTGCGTGACCAGACTCCGCACGACATCCTGATTTGAATCTTTTTCAAAATCCAGCGCGACGAAGATTGTCGTGCCTATGTCCATAGCCAATAATTCTGCCCAATCGTTAAACGCACACATTATGGGATGATGTGTAGGCGGTACAATCTGAGCGTCGTCAATATAGATCGCGGAACAGTGGCCTCCTTCGAGGACGGCGCGACTAAGGATCTCAACGCAGTCGGCAGAGAATCCAAGGAACACGAACTCAGGAAGAGGGTTGTTCATTAGTATGTTGCCAAGTGGAGAGACCGGGTGAGTAGCTGTGGAAAACAAGCCGCAACACTTTAAACTAAATTCGCGAGTGGTCTCTGTCAACAGATGAAGGCATCTTGCCACGTCACTCTAGCTGGAACTGCTAAGCGACGCGTGGTGAGCGCAATAAGAGATTAGGTGATTCGACACGGTCGTTAATCAGACAACGCTGAATATAGGGATACATTAAATTGATCATAGATTCAGCAGATTGTATATGAATAACGAAAGATCCCGCTAAAGGGGGGATGTGACTAGCACAGATGATACCATTCGCACCGTTTTCGTAAGCACGCATCACATCTTTTAGTAACGAATAGTTTTCACTGCAATGAATATATGTGTCACCCAATCGCACCGTTTCTGAGTTCAATGCGAAACGAGTAATTTGTGTATGTGTGCCGAATATTGGCTCTATGTCTGCGAGGATAAGATTCGCCTTCAAAAACCTTGTTAAAATCGCTGCCGTAAGTTTAGAACCAGCCGGAGGCATTATAAGTTCCTTTCAGATGAGGATCCGTCGAGTCCGGGGAAAGGGAGGATGTCGACGCCTAAAACAGGTTCTGGGTAAAGTAATTGGTCCAGACATATGTCGGTAATTTGTCGATCGTCGAAATACAAAGTTTGACTACCAAGTAGGTGTTGCGTGCGAAACCCTTTACCGGCGATCAACACCGAATCATCCGTATTCGCGTGGGCTAAGGCCCAGACGATGGCTCGCTCACGACTTACAATGACCTCCGCGTTAGCGGGGCGACGGTATCCATCGAGAATATCGTGGGCGATCGAAAGCGTTTCTTCGTTAGCGGGATCATTTTCGGTGATAATTGTAATGTCCGCCGCTTTTTCCGCGATCCGACCCATATCGGCGCGTACCGGAACTGGGGTATTCGCACCCGGACCGTAAACAACAATAAGCCGGCCCTTGGTTATTTGACGCACGCTATGCAGTGCGTTGCGAAGTGCGAGCGGAGAGTTTGCGGCGTCAATATAAACGTCGAAATCCTGACCACGGGAAATACGCTCAAGATGGCCCTGAATGGATGCAACTCGACCAATAGCTTCTGTAATTTCAGGAAGTGTATAACCTTCAAGTAATGCAAGTGCGGTTGCTTGAAGACAGTGATATACATGGTGGTGGCCAATAATCGATGTAAATGCAACCGCGCTAGCGCCACCGGCGTGTATTCGAAAACGCTGTCCGTCCGCACTATGGTTAAGATGTTCAACCCAGATGTCGCAGTCGTCGTTAGAGCCAATTGTTAGGGCTGGACTTTCAATTAGTGGTAGATCAAATCGTGATGTTGCATCGTCGGCATTTACAATAACCACA
>JABHUV010000193.1 GCA_018658605.1 Planctomycetaceae bacterium
AGGCATGCCTTGAGGTTGAGCGTATCAAAAGTTGTTTCAGGAAACAGTATGTCGACTCCGCCCGCAACTAACGCAGTTATTTGATCGTAGTATGAGTCGACATGTTCGGTGAAAATGACTTCGCGAAATCCAGGATCTTCGATTTTTGGAGAGATCGAACAAGTTTTTGTGGTGGGGCCGATAGACCCGGCGACGAACCGTGGTTTGTCAGGATTGTCATTTGTAAATTCATCGGCAGCGCGGCGAGCACACGTTGCCGCAGCGACGTTCAGGTCGTAAACGAGATCTGGCAAGTCGAAATCGGCCATGCCTATCTTGGTAGCACCGAAGGTGTTGGTTTCGATGATATCCGCGCCAGCCGTAAGGAATTGGCGATGAATGTCCGTTAACGTGTCAGGGTGTGTGATGGATATCAGATCGACGAAGTTTTTGACATCTTTATGATGATCTTTGAATTGTTCACCACGGATCGTCGGTTCGTCAAAACCTAAGGAGAAGATGGTCGTACCCATAGCACCATCGAGTACCATCACTCGTTGTTGCATGATCTTTTTTAGTTCTTTAGTACGATCGGAAGGCATGGTCAGATGTATTTGTTAAAGGGGGTGTTTCGAGGAGAAATATCTAATTTGTGAGTTTACCCGAGGAATTCAATTATGGTTAGCCATAACTAGGCAATATCTTGTTGCACCCTATGTTTAACGGACAGTTGCGATCGATTGTAGTGCTTCTATTTTATCCACGAAAACAGGGCGACGTTGCCAGGGAAGTCAATTCGAGAATATTGTTGTTTGTTGAAAGTTTGTTGAGTTAGGTGTTCCCATTGGCGAATTCGACGAGGACCACGGACGATAACCCATGTGCAAGGTATCATTAGGTATGGCTGCAATGTGGTTGCTGAGGTATCAGCGGAACTCAGAGCGGTGACATTCCAGCGCCGCTCTAGACTATATAAACCGCGTACTGGAAACTGACAATACTGTTGCAACGGGATGCTGCCATGCTGCACGACCTGCCGTTCTGTTAATTGTGGATCTTCAATTAGCCCCGACATCAGCAACACATTGCCGCTGCCGTCTTGAGCGTTTAAGTATTGCACGATTTGCTTCCAGGACTCGCGCTTCACCGTCACTGTCTCTGTTAAATATTGCTTGTGCACACTGTGCCCGAGAACGCACCACACACAGAATACAATCAGAAAGCCATGCGTCTTTCTTACGGGTCGCTGTAGGCGACTGATGGCAGCACAAAATAATAAATAGAACGCCGGAGCGATTGTTATAAAATATCGGGGGTGGAACCAATGGATCCATGCAAACCGAGTACAAATCCAAGCGGCTAGCAGCGGCAGTAGTCCCCACATGAGGAGCGTTTTGATACTGGAATTGCTTACTGTTTGTTCGGCGTTATTTTGCGCTTTTGCAGTTACAAGATGTTTTTGTAGGAGGCGGTCGAGTATTAGTAAGCCGCAGGGAATTATTACTAAGGCGATTAAGGGAAAACTGGTAGTTAGTCCTTCGATCGTGGCCCGCTCCGGCTTAATAAACGTTGCCCAGTTATCGCGCATCGCGAAAACGGAAGCGAAGTGATCCAGTCGTCCCATGGCAAAGGCGACGACTGTGATGAATTGTAACAGCAGAAATTTGATATTTATTTGGTTAGTTTTACGGAAGATTACCCGCGTCAGAAAAAACACGGCAATGATCGGCAACGCTGTGTAATGGGTGTAGAACATGGCCGATGCACAGAGCGTCCAGATGACTTCCGTTAAAACCCTAGATGGAAAATGTTGAATGCGGGTGGTTTGTAGAGTGAACAAGAGGATTGTAAAAAACATTAGAAATGCGTACGGCCGCGCTTCGAGCGCAAAAAGAGTTACCCAGCGGTCAGTGGCGAACATTACCATGACACAGCCGAGTAACAACGGATGCACTTTTTTTATCACTCCCCAGCCTGTCATGAGTGCGATGCAGGCGATGGTTGATATTACGGAAAACGATCGCAGCACGGATTCTGAGGAACCCACAAGTTCGGTGACAGCTTTGAGAATGAAGTAATATAGCGGCGCTTGATTCCCGGCGTTTCCGCGAGGAATGACGTCGGCAAATCCGCCACTGATCGTCCACGATGTGTGCAGTTCATCGATCCACAACGGCTGATCAATGTAGGTGATGGTGATTGCGACCAGAGCACATCCAGCGATGGCTGTAATGATTAAAGTAGCTAAGATTTGTTGGGGGCGCATAATCAGTTTAGCGGTTACTAGGAAAGCCTAGTGCTTGCCAATGGTTCGTTCTTTTTGCGGTAGGACTTCCAAGCAAGTCGTCCACCAGCCAGTATTGATTGTGTCAATAAATTCGCGTGGTAATTGTTCGCTTTCCATGTCTTGGACAAGTTGTTGATAATCATACTCGATTGGTACGAATTCGACAGAGGTTTTGTTATCGGATATTTTGAGTATGGTATACCAGACGTTGGTCGTACCATCGTTTTCCGGACGACCAAGTACGCCGACGTTTACAAAGAGTCCAGTAGGTAGTTGTCGTTGCCATTTTATCCCAGTATGCGTCACTGCAATCACATCGACGGCATGTTGTAAAAAAAACGGTGCTAGGAAATGATCAGGTGACGTGGATTCCCAGAGGAATTCGTTTAGTTTTCGGGGGCTGCCATGGCACAGCAGGATCTGAGTTTGTTCGACTTGGATGATGCGGGTGCGTGGTAGTTGACGGAGGAAGGCCTTGTTATCAGCGCTCGTACGTTGCTGCGTGTATTGGTAGCTTATGTTTGCATAGTAGTTATCGCGTTGATCGGTATAACCGCACTGGCAATTATCTAAATTGTTGCCAATGGAGTCGTCGTAGTTGCCTTGAATGCATTGAACGTTATGTTGCTGGAGAATTGGGAATACGCGATTTGGAAATGGGCCGAACGCTCCGAGGTCGCCAAGGCAGTAAAGGTCGGATATCCCGCGGGCACGGGCGTCAATAATAGCCGCCTCGAGTGCCAAGTAGTTGCTGTACACTCCACCAAATAGCGCGATGTTTGTCGTCATCAAGCATCTCCACTGGTTAGACCAAGTGAGGTATTAGAACAGATCGCTCCGTATTGATAGCAAGTGAGACAGGCACCGTGCGTGATGGCGTAGTCTGCTTGAGTTGCCTGATGCAAGTCGGTACCAAGTAGTGAATCGGGTTCGTCGATTAGAATAGGACAGACATGAA
>JABHUV010000319.1 GCA_018658605.1 Planctomycetaceae bacterium
AAACACAACGGTATTAAGTGTGATGGCCGCGACCGTACCGGACGGATTGTTTGCTAAAATGTCATAGATTGTGCTCTGAGGGTCGGTGTGTCCAATAATCGCTAGAAACTCTGCTGCCCGCAATCGTACCAAATCGTTTTTATCATCAAGTAGTTCTTTTGCGGTGTTCGTAAATCGTTCGGCTTGCTTGGCAAAACTAGTGCAGGCAGTCAACGTCCAATAACGCATTCTGGGGTTTTTAGATTTCAGGCCTTTAGTAATTCCTCTGGTTGCCTCTGTGAAAGGGAGTAGTGCTAGGTCGACTGCATCCACGAGTGAACTGATTTCTCCGGCATGTGTTTGACCAAACCCCGCACCATCGCCGATGGCAAGCTCAATCATTTGGTTTTCCGGATAGAAGCTGAGGTCATGAATTTCTTTGACTTGCGTTTGTAATGCACTTCGCAGTTGTAACAAGGTTTCTCGATGCGCCGGGTCACTAGCGAGGTTGTGGATTTCGTGGGGATCTTTGGAAATGTCGTATAGCGACTCAACTGGTTTGGCTTTGAAGAAATGGGATTGTGCTTCGTTGAGTTTGCCTTGGTTGTAATGTTCGCGCCATTCTCTAAATGAGAGCATGCGATAGCGGTAATTGTTTTGCAAGGAATCGGGGTAGAAATTTTCGTAGTTACGGATGTACTTGAAGTTGCCCTTTCTGAAACTGCGCACTAACTCATATTTTTCATCAAAACGATCAGCGTAGCCAAATGCCTCGTTTTGCTTGTCGATTATGGCCGCGTCTACTTCAGTGCCTAGAAAGGGTGTGCCGTCCATTGTGCTGGGGATTCTTACACCCGCGAGGTTCAGCACCGTTGGTGCAAAATCGATAAAAGACACAAATCCATTTACTCGCGCCCCAGGGTTCCAAGTGTTTGCTGTTTGATATTTGTGAGGCACTCGGATTACTAACGGCACATGTAACCCCGATTCATACAGATAACCCTTGCTGCGAGGTAAGACGCCCCCATGGTCACCGAAGTAGAAGATGATTGTGTTTTCATAGAGTCCTTCTTCTTTGAGACGGTCAATTACTTTTCCAATTGCGGCATCGACAACGGTTTGGCGGTCGTGATACCGAGCAGCAGTATAGCGGGACAGTGCCGTATCTTGATGATAGGGGAATACTTGTACCTCGGTGGGATCAGTGTTGAGGGAGGCAACATCGATTGCTGCTTGAGGAAAGTGTAGTGACCCCTCATGGGATTGGGCGAAGGACTGCATGTGAAAAAACGGTTGTTGTGGGTCAGTTCGATTTCTCCAGGATGCTTTGCGAGATGATTCGTTCCACACATTCTTATTGACTGCGTTGTAGTCGGTTTTTGCGTTGTTCGTGCAGTAGTAACCGGCATTGCGTAAATAGACAGGAAACATCTTGGCACCTAGTGGCAAGTTGGTTTGGGTGATCTTGCGATGATATTGAAACCCAATACGCGGGGCGAGCATGCCTGTCATGAGGGTTGTGCGAGCGACTGAGCAGACGGGACTGTTGGAAAAGGCATGTTCAAACGTAAGGCCGTCCTTCGCGAGTAACGTTAAGTTGGGCGTCGGTCCATGCTTGGCGCCGTAATGTTGTTGGTAATGCACCGAATTGTCTTCCGACAATAGCCAGACGATATTGGGTCGATCAGCGGCTTGAGCGGCAGAAAATCCGAAAGTTAATAAAAGAAAAATCAGTGTTGAAAACTGTGCGATTCGATTCATGATGAGCTTGTTGTTATGATTTTAAAGTGATAAAAAATGGAAATAGGCAAGGTTTTTCAATTGCGATAGAAGCTGCTTTTTCGTTCCGCGATATATTCAACGTCCAAATGTGGCGTCTGCAATGCGTGTCCGAGATGTAGTGAGGTTAACGCTGACTGTACCATGCCGCTTGTCAATAATGTGCGTTTTACATTGTAGGGTGCTTTGCCCGTCATAAACATTTGTTTGGCGTTATCCATCAGTGCTGCTGAGTATACGACATTGGGATTGGGCGGTAGGTAAAACAATGTCGACAAAGGAGTTTTACGTCGCCGTAGTTTTGCGGCGAAAGTGAAGTCTGTTACAAGCCCGTTGAGTAGCAACATCGTTGCGCGTGTACCATCACGGTAAATGATGCGATACGCAATTGGGTCTGTTGCGAATTCGGGAAACTGCTGGCGTGAAGGATAGCGGTGGCTGAAGTTGTTGCTTTGCGCGAGTGTTTGGCTGCGGGAGAGGCAAGCTTCAAATAATTCGCCGGACCAGCCACCTTTCGCAAAGCTGCCTTTGTCGAGCATTCGCCATACGTCGACGCCGCGGATCGCATTAATCGAATGAACGCCTGTTTCACCACCTTTGCGACGTTCAAGCATACACTGCAGCGTTTCAAGTGCATGAAAGTCATAAATGTCCGTGCCACCGTACGCGACAATCAATGCTTCCTCGACTTCAGCACCAAAGGGCATTTCGATGCTCGGCATCCGCCAGGTGACGGGAAGCGACGATCCGGCGAGCAGTGGGAAACCTAGTTGTTCCGACTGGGTGACCATGTCCTGAGCCCACTCGAAATTCCAACTGAGGTGTTTGTCATTGAAGACCGGCACGCTGATCCCGTCGGCGCGGAAGACATCAGTAATGCCATTGAATAGACGATAACGAGGATACAGTTTTTGCCCATAAGCGTTTTTTTCGTAATCTCCATGTTCACCAATCAGCAGTACGCAATCGACATCGATCTTGTCTTTACCGTTACGAACCGCTTCTGCAACCGTTGGATATATATTGAAACCAAACTCTTTGGCGCGTCGGTGACTTAAGTCGTTGTCTTTCACTTGATCAACATAGGCTGAAACAACGTCGATTTCTGGATGTAGCCATTTCCCGCCTTTGGGATATCCCACGAGAAACCGAGTGGCCATGTGCCACGCATGCGAGCGTTCCCACCATGTTGTGGTAACGATGGCCATTTTTTTCTTGACGTTATTGGTGGCACTGCGCGTAGTGGCAGATGCACTAAGAGGGATTAATGTGGCGCTCGCTGCGGTTCCAGCGGCGATGCTCGACTGAATAAAACGACGGCGATTTAACGGCTTGGACATGATAGGTACTCATAAAGGAACGTGAATCGATATGTTTTATGATAACCGCGCAACGGCACCGATGTGAACACTACCAGTACTTCGCGATTTGCGGATGTGTTTGTCTTAGAATATCTAGCAGGGTAATTTTGAGTTTTGGTGTCAGATGTTCTAAGCCCTCCTGGTTCACATCGGCGGTGAGGATTTGGTGTAGCTTTTGTGCGATGAGTTTTAGTGTTGAGGGAGGGAGTTGCTTAAAGCTAGGTGCATAGATCATGTAGCTCAGAGGGTATCGAAATAGGCGGTGTTGGAGATCAAGTTGATACAGACTGCGGCCTTGGTTGTCGCGGGGTCTCCGCTTGGAGAATGTTTCCGTAAAGGACGAAGTTCCTTTGACCGGCGCCGTTAGTTCGAATTCGTCTGCGAATAATAAGTAACGCACTAGATTGTCAATGGATCTCGTAGTGCGCCGCTTTGTGAACTCGCTTTCGAAATTAGGATCGCGATTGAGCGCCGCGTTCATGCTCTTGTCATATTCCTTCCCGCGGATGTCTTCATAGTGTGCGAATGTAATCAGGTTCTGCATTTGCGTCTGGTGTTCGAGTACCATTAACGCCACGAGGTCACTTTCGTTAGTGAGATAGGGTTTGGTGTTAACAAACTTGGAAAGGTCCGTGACGTTTGCCCCATCGGCGTAATCGACTGCACTGCGGCCTTGATTGGCATCTACCAAGATGTTGCCCATGTGACGCATGTTTCCATGGGTGCCGGTGACATAGTAACCGCCCCACCTTTGAGAAAACGGACTTGTGTGGTCTGAAACGAAGGTTCCAAAGTTGAAGACGGGTTGACCATTGTGACTTGTGAAAAGACTGCGCACGACGGGGCCGGGTACGTTTTGTGTGCGCCGTGCTGCGTGACACTGTAAACATTGCCCTTTGTCTCGAGTGAACTTGGGTGAATCGCTAGGTTGTTGCGGCAGGGTGTAAAATACAGAGCCTAACTGAGGATCTGTCGCGATGATTTCGACAACGTCACCTCCCTGTACCCATCCCAAATAGATTTGATCATTAAAATATAAAGCGCGGGGTGTGGACGGAGAGATACGCCGTAATTGCAAGCTAGATTTTGAATAGACGAGTGCTTGCGTAGCTGGCGACACTTCCAGTAATTTCATCAAACTTGGCAAGTAACCATGTTTATCACTGTATTTTAGCGTGGTTTTGCCTTGACTGAGTTGCGTTTGTAGTTGAGCAATTGGGTTGTTTGCGATTGTCTGATGGTAATCAATAGGGGGCCTTTCGAAATCAAATAAACCTTGTGCGCTACAGATTTGGGAGAGGTTGAACAATACCATGCATAGCAACACAGGCGTACGACCAAAAACGGCGGGAGGGTGATTTAAACTGGAAACCATAACAAAAGGGTGCGAGAGTGATTGAAGTTCAATGGGAGTTTGGTCATTATAGATAAACAAGCTAATCGGGTGCCTGTTAGGCAAATTATAGCACAACAGAAAAAATAGGAACTACGCAATGGTGGTAAAGATACGAGCAACGTCGCAGCTTCTGGCGACGGAGTCTTTTTTAATCGGAGTTGTTATAGCTGTCAGCATGGTGGTGCCGTCACTTGCGGTTGTTGCCCACGAAGGTCCCGACCCGTTGAGTCACTGGTATTTGCAGAACGAATACATAAAAGATAACGTCTTATCGGCTCGACTTGGCCCAGAGGGTAGATTTCAAGCAAAACCAAGGTTTGTCATGGATGCGACTGGGGAAGCGGTTTTGTTCTCAGGACGAACACCACATTGTGTTATCGCAACGGATCACAACAAGGCCAAAGAGTATCTACCAACTCGGGCGATGACAGTTGCCGCGTGGGTGTCTGTTGATACCGCTAAACAATGGGGTGGAATCATTGGTGTCGTTCAAGATAACGGTGGTGTGGAGAAGGGGTGGGTGTTGGGGTACGACAATGAGCACTTTACATTTGGTCTGTCTACTAAGGGGGTGGATGACGGCGATGGTTTCATGACCTATTTCAGCAGCACTACCAAATTCGAACTTGGCAAACTTTATCACGTGGTTGCCGTGTATGACGGCAAG
>JABHUV010000289.1 GCA_018658605.1 Planctomycetaceae bacterium
CCCGCCGCACCCATCGTATGTCCAATAAAGCTTTTAGTATTGTTGACACAGCAATCCGAGTTTCCGTGAAATACTTTTCTGAGACCAGCGACTTCTTGGATATCGCCACTTTTAGTACCGGTCGCATGAGTGCTGAGGATATCGACATCCGCAGGTGTAATATCCGCGCGATCCAATGCGATTTGAACGCATTGGGATTGTCGCTCAGGGTTGGGCAGTACGAAATCGGTTGCGTCGGTGTTGATAGCATATCCGGCTAGTTCACCGTAGATGTGAGCACCGCGTGCCAAAGCATCGTCTAATCGTTCCAGTACATAGACACAGCCACCTTCAGACACGACGATACCCGTACGGTCGACATCGAAAGGGCGAGATGCTTCGCTAGCCACTGGGTGCTGTGCCAACGCGCCTTGGCTTTTAAAACTGGCAAAGATTCCAAACGTATGGATGCTTTCGGAAACGCCTCCGGCAAGAGCGACATCACATTGACCAAGTTGCAGCATTTGAGCGCCTTGGATCAAACCGGAGTTACCTGCAGCGCAGGCAGCACCTATTGTGTAATGCGGTCCAGTGATTTCCATATTCAAGGCAGCTTCTCCCGCCGGGTTGTTGGCGACGGTGCGTGGATTATGAAAGTGATTCCAGACACTTACGTCATAATCAAACTGACTGAGCTCATAGATTTCGTTTTCGGTCTCAACATTTCCATGTTCGGTGACACCGAGGTAAATTCCTGTGCGAGCGCGATCAACTTGCTCCCAGTCGATTTGGCTGTCGGCGACGGCCTCATTGCAACAGTAGATTGCAATACTGCCAGCTCGAGTGCCCCGTCGAATTTCTCGGCGGGTTTGATGTTTGAGCGCATCATAATCACAAATGCCAGCCAGTGTCTTTCCAACATAGCGAATTTCGTAATCTTCAACACCACTCACCCCGGCGAGTAGGTTTTTGCGGTAATCCTGTAAATTATTGCCGTTAGGTGCTGTCAGGCCGACCCCTGTTATCACAATGCGCGACATGGTAGGAGGTGTAAATTGATGGTGCTTTAGAGTCATGATTAATTAGGGGATCGGAAGTTGGGCATTGATCGCTGCCTGCGTGATTGCAGGTCATCCTTAAAATTATCCGTATTCATAGAATTATGCAAGCTAGCAGTAGAGTTGTTTGCCAATCAACACTCACTCAAGGTAGCTACCCTTTAGGTCGAATCGCCTGTTTGAGATCGTCCATCGCTTGTGAAGTGGAAAGAATGGGAAAATATCCTAACAACTCCTGTGCGCGGCGATTATCAAAAAAGTGGTCTACCGAGAGTTGTTTTGCGAGAAATCGAGTCATTCGCGGTTCACTACCAATACGTAAAGCTGTGTACACGGCTTCGAGCACAGCTCCCACAGCATAAGCTGTACGGCTAGAAATTTTCTTTTTGATCGGAGGGACACCGGCTGCTTGTAACACTTCGTTGAGCCAATCCCAGCAATTGATCGGTTCCTGTTGTGAAACCCAATATGCTTTGCCGTGAGATGCTGGGTTCTTTCTTAATGCGTCGATTGCGCAAAGGTGAGCGTGGGCCGCATTGGTGACATGTACCATATCGACGCAATTGGTACCGTCACCTACGATTCTTAATGTACCAGCCTTGCCACGTTCGATGAGCCGTGGAATAAGATGGGGATCTTTTGCTCCCCAAATCAAATGAGGCCGTAACGCGCAAGTCGCGAGGCTATCTTGGCCATTTGCCGCGAGGACGGCCTGTTCAGCAATCGCTTTGGAGTGTGAATAATGACAAAGCCAAGAACTTGGGTAGGCGACATCTTCGGGGATATTCGCTTGGGGGGATCCATCAAATGTCACACTCGGACTGCTAGTGTATACAAGGAATTTGACCGATTGCGCATGAGCGGCAGCAATAACGTTTTTGGTGCCGACGGTGTTGACTTGGTAATAGGAATTCCACGAACCCCAAACCCCCGGTAAAGCAGCGGAATGAACGATTGCATCAACATTACGACAAGCTAAGTTAATCGCATGAGCGTCACGAATATCACCCCGTATCCACTGTACACCTTGATTCTCGAGTACAGGGTAAAAACCTCGTGAAAATCCAATGACGTTATGGTCTTGGTGTAGCAACTGAGTTGCAATTTCACTGCCAAGAAAGCCCCCCGCGCCTGTCACCAATACCTTCAACGGTCCGTTTCCCTTCTGCGGGTTACTGTTGCAGTTCATCGCCACGAGACTCACGGACACATTTAATTTTAGGGTTTATTTGAGACTGGAGTTCCTAAAACTTTTTTGGCAGATCTCCGGCTACTTCTTTTGGCTGATCTCCGTTTGCTTCTTTTGGCTGATCTCCGTTTGCTTCTTTTGGCTGATC